>CANGVZ010000007.1 GCA_947457285.1 Flavobacteriales bacterium
CATTCAACAACGAATTGAAATCATCGCGGCCAGTGTTGATGAAACCGTTGAAATCGACTATACCAATCTTTTTGAAGACCTGAGTTTTTACTTTGAGCAACCCATCAATCTCAACAACGCAAATCCAGAAGATTTGCGCGAGCTCTATCTTTTAAATGAACTTCAAATTACCGCCCTTCAGCAGCACATCAGTCGCTTTGGAGATTTAAAAAGCATCTATGAGTTGCAGTCGGTAAAGTATTTTGATTTGAATACGATAAGACTGATACAACCCTTTGTAACTGTTGCGCCGCAAGGCATGCTCTCTGATTTCACCTGGAGAAATATGTTCAAAGAAGGAACAGGTGATCTTTTCTTACGCTACAGAAGGACGCTTCAAGAGCAAGCAGGCTTCATTCCAGACCCAGCGGAAGGCGAACCGGCCAATTACGTGGGCAGTCCTGATTACATGTACTCCCGATTTAGATTTCAGTATCGAAAAAATTTGATAGCCGGATTTACTTTAGAAAAAGACGCTGGTGAATCATTAAGAAACGGACCTGATTTCGCGAGTGGACATATTTTTATTAGAAATAATAATGCAATCAAAGCAATTGCGCTTGGTGATTTTCAAGCTCAATTTGGACAAGGACTTACTTTCTGGAATGGGCTTGGGTTTGGAAAATCCCCATTTGTAATGAATGTAAAGAAAAACGCAAATGGTTTGAGACCATACACCTCCGTCAATGAATCCCTTTTTCTTAGAGGTGCTGGTACTACTCTCGCTTGGAGAAAATGGGAACTAACAGCATTGTACTCGAGAAAGAATATTGACGGAAACGTTCAAGAACAAAGTGATTCAACGATTGTGGATGATGGAATTGTAGTGAGCAGTTTATTGATTGCGGGCTTGCATCGAACAGAAAGTGAACTAGCCAACAAAGGAACGGTGCAGGAAGACGTAGCGGTTGGGAACTTAAAGTACGCGACACGCACTTTTTCTGCCTCAATGACGGCGGCTCATATCGAGTACTCCGCAGATGTACTTCCGCGCGCTCAGCTCTATCAACTTTATCGTTTCCGAGGAAGGGAGAACACCAATATCGGAATCGACTATCAGAAGGTGTATCGCAACTTCAATTTTTTCGGAGAGTTTTCGCGAAGTGCCAACGGAGGAATGGCTGCTCTCAACGGATTCATTGCGGCTCTTCACCCGCGTATCAGCGTGTCTGGCGTGCATCGCTGGTTTGAAAAAGATTATCAGGTACAATACTTCAATGTCTTTGCAGAAAATTTCACTCCACAGAATGAAAGAGGAATGTATCTCGGAGTTGAAGCGAATATCGCAAAAGGCTGGACGCTCGCTGCATACAGCGATCAAATTCGCTATGAATGGCTGAGGTTTCAATTGAGCACTCCCACCACCGCAAGCGATCACCTGATACAGTTAAACTATAGGCCCGATCGCAAGCAAGACTTCTATTTCCGTTATCAAGTTAGAAATCGCGGAGAAGATTTAGGAGCTGAAGACGCTCGTATCGACTATCCTGTGGCGGAGCGCATTCAAAACTTTAGACTAAATGCCATTTATCAGCCGCACCCAAACGTGCAGATGCGCTCAAGACTTGAATGGAAAATTTATGAAAAAGCCCTTTCTCCAACAGTGACAGGCTTCCTGATTTACCAAGATGTGATTTGGAAAAAAACTGGAAGTAAAATTAGTTTCAATACACGCTACGCCATATTCAACACACCCACGTTTGACGCTGCCATTTGGGCCTATGAAAGTGATGTATTGTATGCCTTTAGTATTCCCTCACACAATGGACGAGGCCAACGTATGTACGCCTTGATGAAGTGGGATATTCGCAGGGGATTGGATTTGTGGGTTCGCTACGCTCAATGGCTCTACTTCGACAGACAGACTATCAGCAGTGGCAATAATGAGATCAGCGGCAACCGTCGTGGCGACGTCACAGTTCAGGTCCGCTGGCAGTTTTAAAACCCAAGAATGAATCAGCGCACAACCATCACCTGGAGTGACTTCGAAAAAATAGAAATTCGTGTGGGTACGATCTTATCTGCCGAAGTTTTCAAAGAAGCTAAAAAACCAGCATATAAAATCACCATCGATTTTGGCGAATTGGGCACTCGAAAAACATCAGCACAAATTACTAAGCGCTATCAGCCCGAAGAAATTATCGGAAAACAAGTAGTTGCGGTGGTTAATTTTCCTCCAAAACAAATCGCGAATATTCAAAGTGAGTGTCTCATCCTTGGAGCGGTAGACGATGATGCTGTGACATTGCTGACACTAGATAAATTAGTGAAAAACGGTCTTCTAATAGGTTAATTCACCCCCAATCGGCTCATTTTATTTCTCGAATCGGCTCAAAAAGATGCTCTTTTGAGCCGAATTGCTCATATCAGTGATCCGATTGGCAAAAATTGGGTAGTCCCTTTTATCATCCACCAAGACATACTTTTAAAAAAAACCCCCCTCTTTTGGGAGGGGGACTCTTCTACGATTTGTTTGGGTTAATTAATATAGATTTGAATCTATGTCTTTTGAAACTTCAATGTCTTGATTTTACCGGAGGCTCCCGTCACTTGAACGATATAAATGCCTCGTCTCAAATTTTCCAGCATATCCATGCGAATAGCAGTGCATTCTTCGCCATGTGTGTCAGGCTTGAAATTGTAAAGTACCTTACCTGTAAGATCCTTTACCACCACATTCAACTCTTCAAAAACGGGTTCTTCGAAGGTCAAAACTGCCTTCGATTCCACCGGATTGGGTGAAATAGACGCTGTCGCGATCGGATTGCCTGACTGGGCAATACCCGAAACGTTAAATAATAGGGCGGCAGTAATTAGGAGTAAAAATTTTCTCATACCTTCATGTTTTATAGAGGCAAAACAAATTCCTTGCCTTTATATAAAACGGATAACAAATATAATAGTTTCGCATTATGAAACGATTCTTTCTAATGTTAATAATTCTCATGGTCTTCGCTGCCTGTAAGGCCAACAAGAAAAACCGCTGTAATACTTGTCCAAAATGGGACGATCGCATAGAAATGACTGGGGAGGTGGCAGGTGAAAAACTCGACAGACCTTGAAAAAGCCTTAGAGCGTTTTATTCCAGCCAATTCTATTGAGCTGGCATGCGAGCTTCTTCGTAAATATCCTCATCATTTGGTGATTACGCCTCCGAGAAGCACCAAACATGGGCATTTTAAACCCGCACCAAAGGGCCAGCGCCATGAAATTACTGTGAATGGAAACCTCAATCCGTATGCTTTCCTAATTACGATGGTGCACGAAGTAGCACATCTGGTGGCACACCTCGAATACGGACATCGCATTCAGCCTCACGGACAAGAGTGGAAAGACTCCTTCAAACTCGTCATGCGTCCATTCTTCAATAAAGGAATCTTTCCTGATGATATAGAAGTTCCACTCAAACGATATATGATGGACCCTGGAGCAACTACTCACAGCGACTTTCACCTTTTCAAAGCGCTCACTAAATATGATCGCATGGGGCCGTATACCCGGATTTTAGACGACTTGCCCATCGGTACTATCTTCATTTATGGAAGAGACAAAAAGGTGTTTAAAAAGGGAGAACAACTGCGAAAGCGCTATCAATGCACAGAATTGGCTACAAAGTATGTCTACCTCTTCGATCCGCTTGCAAAAGTTTTTGTAAAAGATTAAACCATTGGAACATTTACTATCCGCGTCCGTCGCGGAGTACTTCTTTGATTTCCTTCATAAATTCAGAAGGGAAAACGAAATTGTTTAACTCATCATTTTGAGTTTTCAAAATTTCCTTTTTATCGCCTTTCCACCACAACTCGCCTTGGTAAATAAAGTTGATGTAATCACCTATCTCGATGACGGAGTTCATATCGTGAGATACAACGACTGTAGTGATATTAAACTCGTAGGTAATTTCCTTGATCAGATTATCAATCACGATTGCCGTTTGGGGATCTAGACCTGAATTAGGTTCATCGCAAAATAAATACTTCGGATTCATTGAAATTGCGCGTGCGATGCCGGTTCTCTTTTGCATTCCACCAGAAATCTCGCTGGGATATAGGTGATTTTTACCCTGAAGATTGACGCGTTCCAGACAAAAATTCACTCGATCCTTCATTTCACCCGCACTCATTTTACTGAACATTTTCAAAGGAAACATTACATTTTCCTCCACTGTCATCGAATCGAAAAGCGCACTTCCTTGAAACAACATTCCCATTTCTTGACGCACTATTCTTCGATCCCAACGATCCATTTTAGTAAAGCTTCTTCCATCGAAAACAATCTCACCCTTGTCGACCTCCATCAATCCTACGATGCACTTTGTAAGGACAGACTTACCGCTACCGCTGCGGCCAATAATGAAATTCACCTTTCCAGGAAAAAACTCCACCGTAATGTTCTTAAGCACATGATTGCCATCAAAACTTTTTGATATGTCTTTTACTTCTATCATAACAATAAGAGTTGCGTTAGAATGTAATTCGCAATCATGATGAGTACTATACTGTACACAACAGCTCTGGTCGAGCTCTGACCTACTTGGAGCGCGCCGCCTTTTGTGTAATAACCATGATAAGAGCTGACAGTCGTAATGATAAATGCAAAAACTACTGACTTAATGAGTGTGTATGAAACCTGAAATGGTTCAAAATAATATGTCAACCCATAATTATAATCAGTTAGAGAAATAACTCCTGTAGAACTTCCAATCATAGCACCAGCGGTGATACCGCAAGCCATCGCCATGATAACCATGAATGGAAAAATGATCATGGCAGCAATAATTTTTGGCAAAATCAAATAACTCGCTGAATTGACACCCATAATATCCATTGCGTCAATTTGCTCGGAAATACGCATCGTACCTATTTCAGAAGCGATATTACTTCCCACCTTGCCGCTTAGAATGAGACAAACGATGGTGGAAGAAAACTCCAAAATCATTGTCTGTCTTGTTGTAAAACCAATCGTCCACTTGGGAATCCAGCCACTGTCAATATTTGCAGCCGTTTGAAGTGTAACAACAGCACCCATAAACAAAGAAAGTAGAGCAACAATACCCAATGACTGAATACCAATTTTATCAATCTCATCCACAATCAATTTCTTGTACACCTTCCTTTTTTCGGGACGGGTGAAGACATTGACAAGCATCAAAGTATAACGACCGATATGTCTGTAAATATTACTCAACCCTGCAAATATAAGATTCTAAAATTACCTGAAAATGCTGAGTCTTTCAGAGTCGAGGCGTAGAAAAATGAACAATAGGAGTGTAAAACCCATCAGAGACGAACCACCGAAACTAAAAAACGGAAGTGGAATACCAATAATCGGTGCTAATCCGATAACCATACCGACATTAATCAGTAAGTGTAAAAAGAAGATGCTTGCCACGCAATATCCATAAACCCGGCTGAACTGCGATCGCTGTCGCTCAGCCATATTGATGATGCGAATGATGAGATAGACAAATAATCCAATTACGAGGACACTTCCAACAAACCCCCACTCTTCGGCCACGGCCGAGAAAATAAAGTCCGTCCATTGTTCCGGTACATAGTTGTTTTGCGTCATTGGACCTTCCAAAAATCCCTTTCCAAAAAAGCCACCAGAACCAACTGTAATCTTTGCCATTTGAGAATTATAGTCCGCTCCCTCACGCTCCACTGGCATCGACAGCATCACGTAGATGCGCTCACGATGGTGAGGTTCCAATACTTTTTCTACAATGTAACTCACCGACAAACTAAAGGCGATGCTAGCTACGCTGCTAATTGCTATTATCCAGTAAAGCGTTTTCCTGTTTCTAGGAACAATAAAATTCTTGACGAACAACCAACCTAAAATGGAGATGATTGCCACAATGATGATCAGAACCCAAACACCACTTTGTTCGCCGGCAAAAGGAAAATCAATTGTAGTAGCGCCACTAATAATACTCAATACACCAAATACAATCGCACCGAGACCAATAATGAGTACGTTGCCAGAAAGGCCTTCACGGTACATCACAAAAATGAACGCAGTAAATGTCAATACCGAACCGACGTCGGGCTGAAGAAGAATCAAGCATGCAGGAAAACCGATGATCGCCGCAGCGATTAATCTCGTCTTCCAATTCTTAAACTTTGCTCCTGTGGATGAAATATACTTGGACAGCAAAAGACCCACTCCAATCTTTGAAAATTCAGATGGTTGAATACCAAAAGAGCCCACGCCAAACCAAGCTTTTGCTCCATTCACCTCCTTTCCAATCACGAGCACGAGCATCAAAAGCAGCACGAAAAAAGCATAGATAAAAACAGCCAGTTTATTGAAAAAGTCACCCTCAACGAGCAAGGTTAAGACAGCAAGGGTAAATGAGATTAATATCCAAAGTGACTGGCGACCGTATTCTTTGTCGAAGTCGAAAAGATTTGGTTGCGAAGCATCGTATGCCGCGCTATAGATATTCATCCAACCAAAGAATACAAAAAATAAATATAGACCGACGGTGACCCAATCGATTCTTCCGAGTTGTATGGCTTGGTTGTTACTCATCGATCAAGGAAATTAGCTTCAAGAATTCTCTTCTTCTCAGAAACATTCGAAACCGTATCGTTTAAATATTTCTCTATCATCATGCTGGCGATTGGCGCAGCCCATGTTCCTCCGAATCCTGCGTTTTCTACATACACTGCCATTGCAATTTTGGGGTCATCCTTTGGCGCAAAGCATACAAACACAGCGTGGTCTTCCTTGGGTTCGTTTTGGACAGTACCTGTCTTACCGCAAATTACAATATCCTTCAACTTGGCACGCCCCGCTGTACCGCCAGGTCCAACCACCTTCTCCATTGCATTGATGATCGTAGTAAAGTGAGCGGTATCAATTCCTGAATCATAGCGCACTAAGTACTCGTCACGCGGCCTACCTCCAATACCAATTTGCTTCACAGTATGAGGAGAAATGAAATAGCCTCTATTGGCAATCAAGCAAGCCATATTCGCCATTTGCAGCGGAGTCACGAGCATCTCACCTTCACCGATACTCAAAGAGTAAATGGTAGAGAATGCCCACTGAAACTCACCATACCATTTGTCATAATAAGCAACACCAGGCACCAAACCTGTTTTTACATTCGGAATATCTGTACCGAGGTTGCTGCCAAAGCCAAAGCGCTTGATATATCCCTGCCAAATATCGAGTCCGATGCGGGCATCTTTAAAACGGCTGGTCTTGTCGCGATCAGCCTCTACCACACGCTGCATGACGCCCCTGAAATAAGGGTTGCAAGAGTGAACAATTGCCATTTCCAAATCATCATTGCTATGACTACCGTGACAACCGATGATACCACGATTACACACGATACGTGTCTGCGGCGTGATAATTCCCAATTGAAGTGCAGTGGCAGATTGTGCCAATTTAAAAATAGAACCAGGTCGGTATTGCGCTTGTGTAGCGCGGTTGAACAATGGCTTTTGTTTATCCAGATTCAATGCGCGAAAGTTGTTTCCTCTCGCTCGTCCTACCAATAAATTCGGGTCGTAAGTAGGTGCACTTACCAATGCGAGAATTTCTCCTGTCTTGGGCTCTATAGCAACGATACATCCTCTTTTATTCACCATCAACTCTTCACCAAATCGCTGCAACTCTGCATCTATCGTGGCGATGAGATCGGTACCTTCTACTGCTGCCACGTCGAGTTTTCCCTCAGCCACATTTCTTTCGATACCTAAATTATCCCGAAAAACATACTTCACACCGCGTGTTCCGCGTAATTCGTTCTCGTAAGCCTTTTCGATTCCGCTTTTCCCAATGTAGTCACCACGCCTATAATCGGGTTTTTTCTCTAATTCACCTTTATCGATTTCTGCAACGTCACCCAGAAGAAGCGCGCCAATGCTCTGCGGATAAATACGAAGTGTACGAGGTGTACCAAAGAAACCAGGATACTTGTACAACTCCTCTGAAATCCTCGCATATTCAGGAGGAGTAATTTGCTTTATAAGCGGCGATGGCTTGTACTTTACGTTGGGCCAGCTAATTGCCTTTAACAAACCTGAGCGAAGCTCGTCGATGGAAAGATTGACCAATTTGCAAAATGCAAGCGTATCAAAAGGTTTCACGTCCTTAGGTAAAACCATCAAATCATAAACCGTTTGATTCGTCACCAGCAGCCGCCCTTTGCGGTCATAGATGAGCCCTCGAGATGGATATACAATTACTTCCTTTTCAGTGAGCGCTACTCCTTGGTTCTTCCATTCATCGTTGATTACCTGAAGAAACAATAAACGGATAGCATAGATGATACCTATGACTCCTACAATAAGAATAATGGTTATTCTTCTGCCGTCAAGATTCACTGGTCGCTGTTTTTAGAAGTATAAATGAGATATTGTCCTATTGTCATTAAGAAGAGCGTTGCGGCCACACTTAACACGATGTGCAGCAACTGGTAGAAGAAATCCGAAAAGCGGAGAACTTCCATAAAAAACAGCCAGGTGTGGTGAATCAATGTGAGAATACCTGCATACGTGAGATACCAAGGCAATCCCATACTTTGCACCGTTGGTCTTTGATTGATTTCGTATCCTTCGCGTGGTGAAAACAAGCGCTGGATTAATGGCTGTAAGAAGCCGAGCAATAAGCATGCGCTGGTGTGAAGGCCAGGAGGGCCGCTAAAAAAGTCCATTATCCAACCCACAGCAAAACTGATCAAAAGAGTAAGCCAGCGCGGGGTTTCGAAGGGAAGCATCAAAATGCCAAAAATGTAAATCCATGGCAGTATCAAACCGTCCAACGGTTGCATTCTATTCACGACCAGATTTTGAAGTAAAATCAGGAATAGAATTCGGAAAATATTATTAATTACCGTTAGCGCCATCTGCTGCTTCTGTTTCCTCCAGTAGTTTATCCTCTTCTTCTTTCAATAAATCGTCAATGACTTGCACGTAGTCCAATTTTCTAAAATCAGTACTCAACCGAATGCTTATTCGGTGGAAGTTCTCTTCCGCGCGATCATCTAGGCTTTCCACGAATCCTACCATGATATTTGCAGGGAATTTCGAGCTATATCCTGTTGTTACCACGGTATCTCCAATCTCTACCTTTACGTGTTTTGGAATCTCTTTCACATTTGCGATCTCTGGATCTCCTCCTGGCCATACTAAGAGTCCGAAATCACCGCTGCCCTTCATTTTGACGCTACCCTGAAACTTGCTGTGCAGGATGGGCATCACTACTGAAAAATGTTCACTTACGCTACGAACAATACCAACAATGCTACCATTGGAAATTACGCCCATTTCTGGTTCTATTCCTCCAATCGTGCCTCTATTGAGCATAATATAGTTGCGTTCTCTATTTAGAGTAATGTTTTCAACTTTTGCATTTCTGTAGATATATCGCTGAAACGCAAGCGTATCGCGCATTTCAAATGACGACGTGTCCACTACCATGACATTTTCTGGCAGTTTACTTCGAAGGATTGCATTTTCGAGTGAAAGTCGGTCATTGATTTCGCCGAGCATCAAGTACTCCTTCAGTTGTGTGCGCTTTGAATAAATAGAGCCCACCCAATCACGGCTGTGATTGATAAATTCCGCTCTCGCGTAATTATTGTTGTTAAAAAAAACGTACAGAGCGAACCCCTGCAATGTCAGGAACAGCAGGAAAACGTAATAGCGTTGTATTAAGTTGAGAATATTTCTCATTCACACATGTCTGACTTCACCCGCTGGACTCGTATTACGAGCTGCGCATGAGGAATTGGAACTTACTTACGTTTTTCAAGGCGATACCTGTACCACGAGCCACGGCGCGCAATGGATCATCCGCAACGTGCACAGGTAACTTGGTTTTCATAGAAATTCTCTTGTCCAGGCCACGCAACAATGCCCCACCACCTGCCAGGTAGATACCGGTCTTGTAAATATCCGCGCTCAATTCGGGCGGTGTATTTTCCAAGCAGCTCATAATTGCCTCTTCAATCTTCGAAATTGACTTATCGAGTGCGTGGGCGATTTCGGAATAAGAAACCGTGATTTCTTTTGGAATACCCGTCATCAAGTCGCGGCCACGCACGCTGTAGTCTGCCGGTGGATTGTCTAATTCCGGCAAAGCAGCACCCACTTCGATTTTGATTTGTTCTGCCGTACGCTCACCAATCAAGATATTGTGCTGACGGCGCATGTATTCCTCGATATCCTGAGTAAGCTCATCACCCGCCACGCGGATATTTTTGTCTGTCACGATACCACCGAGTGCGATAACGGCAATTTCCGAAGTACCACCTCCGATGTCGATAACCATGTTTCCCATAGGTTCCTCAACGTCAATACCGATACCGATTGCAGCAGCCATGGGTTCGTGAATCAAAAACACCTCTTTTGCTCCAGCGTGTTCAGCTGAATCCTGGACAGCGCGTTTTTCCACCTCAGTAATGCCTGAAGGAATACAGATCACCATGCGCAAAGAAGGTTGAAACACCCCTTTGCTGCGGTTGATCATTTTGATCATTCCCTTGATCATGTCTTCTGCAGCGTGGAAGTCTGCAATAACACCGTCTTTGAGCGGACGGATTGTTTTTATGTTTTCGTGTGTCTTACCGTGCATTTGTTGCGCAGCACGACCTACAGCGACGGTACGTCCCGTGGCTCTGTCGCGCGCTATGATCGACGGCTCATCCACAACGACCTTATCGTTTTGAATGATAATGGTATTCGCGGTACCAAGATCTATGGCTATTTCCTGAGTAAGGAAGCTGAAAAGACCCATACAATGGTGATTTCTTGAGGTTTACAATTCCTGCCCTATTTCACAAACCCTTGTAACACAAAGGTTTTTATCATAAAATATTCGAGCACAAATATATTCTTAATGTTAAGACTTATACCAATCAAGCGTTTCAACAATTTTGACGAGTTATCAACTACAAAATAAACCATCGGTCTTCAAATCATAAGGTTTCCTTAATCGAACTCTTTACTCTTTCGGTTGTTATCTTTGTCGCAATTCGGAATTCAGAATTCAGAATTCAAAATTGATAGAGCAATTCATTAACACAACATATTATGGCATTTACATTATCACCACTACCATACGCTTATGATGCGTTGGAGCCGCATATCGATGCGCGCACCATGGAAATTCACCACAGCAAGCACCATGCTGCGTATACCAACAATTTGAACGCAGCTATCGCTGGAACAGACCTCGAAAATCTGACCATTGAAGAAATTCTTGTAAAGGGTTTTGATAAGCCCGCTGTACGCAACAACGGCGGTGGTTTTTACAACCACAATCTTTTCTGGTCTATTATGTCGCCAAATGCCGGCGGTGCTCCATCAGGAGCGGTAGCTGAGGCTATCAACGCTGCCTATGGTTCTTATGACAAATTCAAAGAAGAATTTACAAAAGCTGCTACTACCCGTTTCGGTTCTGGATGGGCATGGCTTTGTGTTCACAAGGGCGGTAAAGTTGAGGTTTGCTCTTCAGCCAACCAAGACAATCCACTCATGCCAGGCATTGGTTGCGGTGGTTTCCCTATTCTCGGATTGGATGTGTGGGAACACGCTTACTACCTCAACTACCAGAACAGAAGACCAGATTACATCGGAGCTTTTTATAATGTGATCAATTGGGACGAAGTAAATCGTCTTTTTGAAGCAAATAAATAAACCGAATTCCTGCATGGGAGTGTAGAACATTCGTGGGCTGCACTCCCATCTCTTTTTTTATCAGTAAAACATTCATCACCGTGTATTGCAACGATCTTTTTTCATACAGCCGCTTTCGCACCCGCGAAGTAAAAATTGGAAGCGTCAAAATGGGTGGAGACCAACCAATTCGTCTCCAAAGCATGACCACCACAGATACTATGGATACCGCAGCCACCGTGGCTCAGAGCATTCGTATGATCGAAGCTGGATGTGAACTCGTACGCATCACGGCGCCAAGCAAAAAAGAAGCGGAGAATCTTGCAGAAATCAAAAAAGAACTGAGAGCAAAAGGTTATGAAACACCCCTTGTAGCCGATATCCACTTTACCCCCAACGCCGCTGAAATAGCCGCTGGCATCGTGGAAAAAGTTCGCGTAAATCCGGGGAACTATGCCGATAAAAAGAAATTCGAAGAAATAGAATACACCGATGAAAGCTACCAAGCAGAACTGGAGCGCATTCGCGAACGTTTCACTCCGCTGGTATTGTTGTGTAAACAAAACGGAACTGCCATGCGCATCGGAACCAATCACGGTTCGCTTAGCGATCGCATCCTTAGCCGCTACGGCGATACTCCTCAGGGAATGGTAGAAAGTGCGATGGAGTTTTTGAGAATTTGTAGAGATAATGATTTTCATGAAATTGTCATCTCCATGAAAGCCTCAAACCCACAAGTGATGGTGCAAGCGTATCGATTGCTTGTAGCAGAAATGATAAAGCAAAACATGAGTTATCCGCTCCACCTTGGCGTTACAGAAGCAGGGGATGGAGAAGACGGTCGTATCAAATCAGCAGTAGGTATTGGAACACTGCTCGAAGACGGAATTGGTGACACCATTCGCGTTTCACTTACCGAAGAGCCTGAAGCAGAAATTCCAGTTGCTCGAATTCTTGCAGAGCGCTACACACATCGAGCAGAGCAGCAATCTCCTATCACGCCTGTACATTATCCCCTCAATCCTTTTGAGTATACGAGACGACACACATTCCATATTCAAAATTTTGGTGAAAAAAATGTACCTCGCGTCATCGCTGACTACAGCCATAAAAAAGAAATCACCGCAGCCTCATTGTTTGCTGTAGGCCTGAACTACAGCGTTCCTCTCGATAAGTGGAATTTGACAGACACAGCAGCAGACTATATATACTGTGGTAAAAATGAAGTAAACTTTGAAATACCCGGCACACTAGGCCTCATATTTGACGCCGAAAAATGGGAAGAAGTAAAAGACAAACCACGCTCATATCCGCTATACACCTACCCTTCACTACCGAATGATCATTCGGTAATGAGTTTTTTGAAATTTGAAAATAAAGACATAACCGAACAAACGCTCGGTAGCCTCAAAGAATTAAAAAATACCGTATTTATTATTGAAACAACCAACGCAAACGCAGTAGCCGATATGCGTGCAGGATTTTTCAAACTGATAAATGAAGGCATAGAAAATCCAGTGGTGATATCAAGATCCTATCCTTCTCTTAATGAAGATGAGTTTATGCTCTATGCACCCACCGATGCCGGAGCGCTTCTGATTGATGGACTCGGCGACGGTATCATGATTCATGCTGATGGCATTTCGCAACAGCGCATCAATAGTACAGCTTTCGGCATATTGCAAGCGACACGTACAAGGATTTCTAAAACAGAATACATCTCATGTCCTAGCTGTGGTCGCACGCTTTTTGATTTACAAGAAACGACTGCAAAAATTCGTGCGCGCACTTCGCATTTAAAAGGTGTGAAAATTGGAATCATGGGATGCATCGTCAATGGTCCTGGTGAGATGGCCGATGCAGACTACGGCTATGTGGGTACAGGTCCTGGCAAAATCACATTGTATAAAGAGAAAACAGTAGTAAAGAAAAACGTACCAGAAGAGAATGCAGTTCAAGAACTGATTGAACTCATTCGCGAATACGGAGATTGGGTGGAGCCTGTGGAGGCCTAGATCACAAAATTTTACTGCGTTTCAACTCAAAATTTTGACCGAGATAAACTCTTCGAACAGTTTCGTCTGCGGCAAGTTCCTCAGCTGTTCCTGATTTAAGAATCGAGCCATCATAGAGCAGATAAGCTCTATCTGTAATGCTCAAGGTTTCTTGAACGTTGTGGTCGGTAATAAGAATGCCGATATTCTTCAACTTCAATTGCGCTACGATGCGCTGAATATCTTCTACAGCAATGGGATCTACGCCAGCAAATGGCTCGTCCAAAAGAATAAATTTAGGATCCGTTGCGAGTGCTCGAGCTATCTCCGTACGGCGGCGTTCGCCTCCACTTAAGTGATTGCCTATATAGGTACGTTTATGTGTAAGACCAAATTCATCCAATAAAGTTTCTAGCTTTATGGATTGCTCCTTTTTCGTGAGCTTGGTCATTTCCAAAATTGCTTTAATGTTATCTTCTACACTGAGCGTTCTAAAAACAGAAGCTTCTTGAGGTAAATAACCGAGACCCAACTGCGCGCGTCGATACATCGGTTCGTCGGTGATCTCTCTATCATCGAGCATTACACGACCCTCGTTTGGATGCACTAAGCCAACTACCATATAGAAACTGGTTGTTTTACCTGCACCATTAGGGCCAAGAAGACCAACAATCTCACCTTGATTCACATCAAAGCTCACGCCTTTCACGACAGTGCGTTGGCCATAACGACGAATAATATTTTCCGCGCGCAATTGCATGGCGCGAAGGTACGACGAAATCTAAAAACTAGAGTTTTCCCCTAATCCAGCATCTGATGAGCACGATAGTTTTGCTTCTATCATTAAAAGCAACTAGTAAAGATCATCTTTTTAGGGGATATAAATATCCCTAATATTAGGGATATGATGACACCCTTTTAAAATACACATTTGTTCCACTTAATTCATTTACCATGACCAAAACCACTACACTAATCTTTTTTTTATTTGCAAGCCTGGTGGCCACGCCACAAGCAGGCCTCTCTGCTGGCGGCGGCAACGCAAGCAGCGCCGAAGCTTCTGTAAGTTTTACGATAGGTCAAGTAGACTTCGTAAATGCAAGCAACACCAACGGCTCATTCAATCAAGGCGTTCAACAACCTTTTGAATGGTTTACGATTGTATCTGTTGCCGAAGTGACAAGCATTGACGGTTTATCCATTTTTCCAAACCCTACGTGTGGAGAAATATTCATAAACCTTAACACTGCTAAAGAAAAAGTCATCGTAAGAGTTTACGATGCTTTGGGAAAATTTATTTTCTCACAAACACTTAGTAATCCTCAGAACAGAATGGAACTCGGAGCCTTAGCGAATGGCGCCTATTACATTCACTTCCATTCTGAAAACGGACTTCAAAATGAAGTTATCAAAGTCATCAAAACGAATTAATCAAAAGCATCATGAAAACAAATAAGTTTATTTTACTGATTATCGCGCTCATCAGCGGCATATATTCATTTGCACAAAGTCCTGCTAAATTCTCGTATCAGGCCGTGGTGCGCAACTCACAAGGGGTGTTGGTTTCAAACGCGCCTGTATCCATGGAAGTTGAAATTCTTCAAGGAGGTGCTCAAGGAGTGATTGTTTATTCTGAAGACCATGATTTAACCACAAATGCCAATGGATTGCTCACTGCGGAAATTGGCGGTGGCACGGTAAATAATGGAAATTTGGCAAATGTGGATTGGTCGAACGGACCTTTTTACATGCATATATCAACCGACATTGATAATAATGGAAGCTATGATGTGGAAGCAACGCAACAAATGCTGAGTGTTCCCTTCGCGATGTACGCAATGAATGGCGGCGTGGCGGGACCACAGGGTCCAGAAGGGCCTGCAGGTGCAACAGGACCACAAGGGCCTGCAGGTGCAACAGGACCGCAAGGACCTGAAGGACCACAAGGGCCACAAGGGCCAACTGGAGCTACTGGAGCAGTTGGACCTATCGGACTCACAGGACCAGCAGGACCAGCAGGGCCAACGGGCGCTACAGGTGCAGTCGGACCAGCGGGACCACAAGGACCCGTAGGATTGACAGGACCAGCGGGGCCAGCAGGACCAACAGGAGCTACTGGAGCCGTTGGACCTATCGGACTCACCGGGCCAGCGGGACCGGCAGGACCGGCGGGACCAGCAGGACCAGCAGGACCAACGGGTGCTACAGGTGCAGTGGGGCCTGCGGGACCACAAGGACCCGTAGGATTGACAGGACCAGCAGGACCTGTGGGGCCTGCGGGCGCAGTAGGGCCAGCAGGTTCTGCTAATATCGCAGGTACGAATGGTTACCTTATCAAATTTACTGGGACTAATACGGGTGGTAATTCAATCATGCAAGAAAATACAAATGGAAATATTGGTGTCAACATCTCGCCAGCTATTCAATACCGTTTGTATACTTATCAGAACCAACAAACGGTGAATGGTGACGGCCAACACTCCATATTAGGCTATAGAACTCGTGACTCACAAAACGACGGTACGGGCTATACCCTCAACCTTTCAAACGCTGGTACTGCCGGATTCAACTTTTGGGGAGATCTCTATACTTTCGGTGTTGGAGGCTGGAACTATAATGACTACACCAGAACAGGGGGAGTAATCGGAGCTGACGTAACCGGTCTTTATTGGGGGTCACTCGGATATCGCAGCAGCGCATTCTTAAACTATGGTGTATATGGATCCTCAGCATATGCAAATGGCGGAGGCTTTGCTCCATCATCATCATACGCTGGTGTAGGTGGTGGTTTCTTTGGTGACTTCATCGGTTCTACTTCAAAAGGAACTGTCATCGGTCAAATCAATAGCGGAGAATTATTCGCTACCTATAATGACGGTGACACCTATACCAACGGTAAAAATATCGAGTTGGCAAAAACTCAAAACGGATCTACTCCTATCTATGCCGTGTCTGCTCTTGAGTCAAACATGTATGCGAAAGGTCGCGTTCAACTTGTCAATGGCCAAGCACAAGTAAGCTTCAATTCAGAATACTCTTTCTTGCTTGCCGACACCCCTATCGTGACCGTTACTGCCAATGGTGAGTGCAATGGCGTTTACATCACTCAGGTGACGAAAACAGGATTCTTAATTAAAGAACTCAATGGCGGAAATAGTAATGTGGAAATTTCTTGGATTGCCGTTGGAACACAGTCAGACGCAACATCGAGAGAGAAGGCACTAGAAATAGTGAACGCTCCAACTTTCGATAGAAACCTCGAACAAGTGCTCTATTCAGATGGCAACTTGGATGGAGAAGCACTGGGAATGTGGTGGGATGGAACGACTATTCAGTTTGGTAAAATTCCAGCAGGTCTTAATCAGGCTCCTCGTAAGTAATTTTAAAATAGCTTCTTCTTTAAAAAGCCGTTTGCCATGTGCAACGGCTTTTTACTTTAATTTAGAATTATGAAATGGATCTTTTACGCACTTCTATTATTTAATCTAAAAGCATTTTCTCAGAAGAATGATCTCATTAATTCTGTTGTTACTACACTCGCGCATGACACAATGATGGGAAGAGCGGCTGGAAGTAAATATGAAAAGAAGACCATTGAATACTTGAAAAAAATAGCCAACGATTCGTGTGGGTTAAAGCTAAAAGAATCCAAGTTTGAAATGTCCTTACATTCCTCTGATTTCCTTCCCTGTTCGAATCTATACGGCTTTGTAAACAACAAAAAAAAACAAACGATTCTGATCTCCGCACATTACGATCACTTGGGCTTTGGGGGAAAACTATCGAGAGCACTCGTCGATAACAAAGTTCACAACGGCGCGGATGACAATGCCTCCGGAGTGGCGCTCGTTCTTGCATTAGCAAAATATATTATTCAATCAAAAGTAAAAGACTACAACTATCTATTCGTCTTCTATACCAGTCATGAAAATGGACTAGGTGGGTCAAAAATGTTTACCTCCAACAAAATTTTACAAAAAAACAAACCGCTCTTGCATATCAATTTTGACATGGTAGGCCGCATGCGCGACGGCGTCCTCAACTATGTGACGAATAAAAATTCATTGCAAGAATTGACGTGCGTAGACACCACTCTTCAATTGAAAAAAGGAAGAGAAGAATTGATAGAAAACTCAGATTTGAAATGGAGTGCAGAGAAAAACATATCGTGTTTGCACTTCACTACTGGACTGCACCCTGATTATCATAAGCCCTCTGATGATGTTGAGTACATCAATTTCGACGGCATACGAGCTATTTTAAATTTCATTACAAAGGAACATTTGAATTGGGCGAAAAGAGCAGGTTGATTCTTACTTACCACCCCAAGCCTCATAAGCTTCTCTAATCTTCTGAGTTTCATTAGGTAGAAGTGTGAGGTAAATGACATAG
>CANGVZ010000008.1 GCA_947457285.1 Flavobacteriales bacterium
AGCGGACTTGAAAAAACTCACCGTTGTGACCTTAATTGAGCGTTTCCATCGTCGATTTCCTATTCGCGCAAATGTTGTGGGACTTACACTCTCAACGAATTTGAAGGAACATGTAACAGTGGATTTGACTAAAGGAAAGGAATCTGTGCACCTAGAGGCTTAAGCGATTTTTCGAATTATTTCATCTGCAATTTCCTGGATACTTTTGTCGTCGCATTCGATGATGATATTCGCTTGCTCATAAAATGTTACGCGCTTTGCTAAATGTGTTTCCACGAATTCATCAATTTCGTTTTCGTCCAAATCTTTAAGAATTGGGCGGTTCTCCAATTCTTTCAACAACCGCTGAGCGAGCAATTCAGGAGACCATTTTAAATAAATCGACGTAGAATGAGATTTGATAAGCTCCAGATTATCCCCGAAAATTGGAGTGCCACCGCCGGTAGATAGAACACCCTTTGGCAAGGCTAAAATTGACTCTAGATAAAGTGACTCTAATCTTCTAAAATACGCTTCTCCCTTTGTCTGAAACATTTCCAAAATGCTGCGGTCGTCATTGGCTTCGATGATTTGATCGAGGTCAATGAAGGGTAGCGCCAGTTTATTTGCTATTTCACGACCAATCGTGGTCTTGCCAGCGCCCATATAACCGAGTAGAACAATGAACATTTGACCGAAATTAATAATTTACTCATTCAAATTGTCATGATTGTAAATATTTCTCCGACAATTTTTCTTGAATTATTGGATGGACTAAATGTTGAGTACCTGAATTCAAATTTTTTATAATGGATTTTTCAAAGTTTACATTGAAGTCGCAGGAAGCGATTGAGAGAGCCCAGCAATTGGTGATCTCGAAGGGACAGCAGTCCATCGAGAATGCTCATTTACTGAAGGGAATCATTGAGGTGGATGAGAATGTAACTCCTTTTTTATTAAAAAAATTGAATGTAAATCTACCCTTGGTCACCCAGGCAGTGGATAAAATTATTGAGTCGAGGCCTCGCGTAAGTGGCGCCCCGCTTGGACTTTCAGGTGATGCGTCTGCGGCCCTAATTCAGGCACAAGGTTATTTACGTGAATTCGGCGATGAATTCGTGAGCATTGAGCATTTGTTGTTGAGTATTTCAGAAGGGCGTGACCAGACATCGCAATTGCTGCGTGATAGTGGTGTTTCTAAAAAGGAATTAAAAGCCGCCATTCTTGAGCTGCGAAAAGGAAAGAAAGTCACGTCATCAACGCAAGAAGAAACCTATAATGCTTTGAATAAGTACGCAAAGAATCTAAACAAACTTGCGCAAGAAGGAAAGTTGGATCCAGTGATTGGAAGGGATGAGGAAATTCGAAGAGTGACTCAGATTCTTTCAAGAAGAAGTAAAAATAATCCTATCATTATTGGAGAGCCTGGCGTTGGAAAGACTGCTATAGCTGAGGGCTTAGCACATCGTATCGTCAAAGGTGACGTTCCCGAAAATCTGAAGTCGAAGACTATTTTCGCCCTCGATATGGCTGCGTTAATTGCCGGAGCCAAGTATAAGGGCGAATTTGAAGAACGCCTGAAATCTGTTGTAAATGAGGTTCAAGGTAGCGAGGGAGCAATCATTCTGTTTATCGATGAGATTCATACTCTTGTTGGCGCAGGCGGAGGAGAAGGTGCGATGGATGCTGCAAACATTTTAAAGCCAGCTTTGGCTCGTGGCGAGCTCAGAGCGATTGGAGCTACCACCTTGAATGAGTATCAAAAGTATTTTGAAAAAGACAAGGCACTCGAAAGACGCTTTCAAAAGGTGATGATCGACGAACCAGATCGCGATGCAGCGATTAGTATTTTGCGCGGACTCAAAGAACGATATGAAAGCCATCATAAAGTGCAGATTAAGGACGATGCAATTATTGCCGCGGTGGAGTTGTCCCAACGTTATATAACAGACAGATTTCTTCCAGACAAGGCGATAGATTTGATTGATGAAGCAGCTTCAAAACTTAGAATGGAAATCAATTCGAAGCCACAAGAGCTTGATGAGATTGAAAGAAAAATCATGCAGTTTGAAATCGAGCGAGAGGCGATCAAGAGAGAGAATAATGTATCAAAGCTGGAAGATTTGAACCGAGAAATCGCGGATCTCAACGAGCAAAGGAATAGTCTGGCTGCAAAGTGGCAAGCTGAGAAAGACGTGGTAGATGCTATACAAAACGCGAAAAAGAACGTCGAAAGTTTGAAGTTTCAAGCAGAACAGGCCGAGCGTGAAGGAAATTATGGACTTGTAGCGGAGATTCGCTATGGTCGATTGAAGGAACAAGAGGGAGTCATAGAAGCGGAACAGCAAAAATTGGCGCAGCTGCAGTCTAATAGTAAGATGTTAAAGGAGGAGGTGGACCCAGAAGAGATCGCGGACGTGGTGAGCCGATGGACAGGAATTCCAGTGACCCGTTTGGTGGAAAGTGAAAAAGCAAAACTGCTCCGCTTGGAGGCTGAGTTGGGAAAAAGAGTAGTAGGTCAGATGGAAGCAATCACGGCAATTTCAGACGCGGTCAGACGCAGTCGCGCCGGTCTTGCCGATGAAAAGAAACCGATAGGATCCTTTATCTTCCTGGGGACAACGGGCGTTGGTAAAACGGAGTTGGCCAAGGCATTGAGCGAGTTTTTATTTAATGATGAAAATGCAATGACGCGAATCGATATGTCTGAATATCAAGAGAGGCATGCGGTAAGTCGTCTCGTTGGTGCGCCTCCCGGATACGTGGGCTATGAGGAAGGAGGACAGTTGACAGAGGCCGTTCGAAGAAAGCCTTACTCAGTAATTCTTCTTGATGAAATCGAGAAAGCACACCCCGATGTGTTTAATATTCTCCTGCAAGTCTTGGACGATGGCCGTCTCACCGATAGTAAGGGACGTGTTGTGAACTTTAAAAACACCATCGTTATCATGACATCCAATTTAGGGTCACAGATTATTCAGGATAATTATGACAGAGCCAAGGATCCAGATAGCGAAGAATTGTTTTATAAAACCAAAGACGAAGTCTTGGCATTATTAAAACAAAGTCTGCGTCCAGAGTTTTTGAATAGAGTGGATGAAGTAATCATGTTTACCCCGCTGGGACGCAGCCATGTGGAAAAGATTGTAAGGCTGCAGCTGAGCTTATTGTCTGAGCGTCTCGCCAAATCGGAAATTAAGCTCCTTGTTACACCTGATACTATGCAGTATTTGGGTGAAAAGGGCTACGATCCTCAATTTGGGGCCCGTCCCGTGAAGCGCGTAATACAAAGGGAAGTAATGAATGAGCTATCCAAGTATATTCTATCTGGCAGTTTGGATAAGTCGGAACCCGTGGTTATGGATGTCTTTGATGGACAGGTGGTGTTTAGAAAAAGGATTGATAATGAGGTGGTTATAGAAATATAATTTTTTTTTTAGAAAAAACGTAACCTCCGAAGATCTCTCCCGTTAAAGACAATGTAGAATGTTTTTTTGGTTATTTGTTTAGAAATAAATATTGAGTTGAAAATCCCGAGATTGCCCCCTCGGGATTTTTTTTTGAAAAAATTGAAACCTTTCAAAAAAATGGTGCGTATCAAGTCTCAGAATGACGCTAACGGTTAGGCGTTATTTCTAAAGCGAGCATAATAACACTTCTCTTCTAATTAAGAGTAGTTAAGGTTAATTAAGGTTAAGCAAATGAAAAACCCCGGAACGCCGGGGTTATTCATTTTATATATGTTCGATTGAATTATTTGCCTTCTCCGAACTTAGCCATCTCTTTCTCGAAAGTTTCCTTGAACTTTTCGTAGTTATAGTCGGCTTTGATTTTTTCGTTTTGTGAAAGGTTGTTTTTATATGCATCTGCGATTTTTGCTCCAGACAATTCAATTGCTATATAGCTCACATATGTACCGTCAGCTTTTTGAGTTGTTTTGTCGCAAATTTTGATTGCACCTTTTAATTCTTGGTCAACAACAGTTCTCGACATTTCTTGGAAGGTCTCAGTAATTTCTTCTTTGTTATTGAACTCTGTAGAATTTACATAGTTGTCACCAACGATTTTCATGGTAGCACTAATTGTCTTTGCAAGCTCTGCATTTGCATTAGAACGAGCTTTTTTCTTAGCAGTTTCGCGGTCCATTGACTCACCAGTTGCTGTAGCGCGGAAAACCTCCGGAGTGCTGAAGTGTTCGCTGCTTGAACAATATTCATTGATTAATACTTCACCAGCTGGCTTTGGAGCTTCAACGGTTTTGTTTTTCTTTTTACATCCAACTGCAGTAAACGATGCAGCTGCAACAAAAAGGGCAATAGTAAAAATTCGAGTATTCATAATGTTGGTTTTATTTCGTTATTAAAATATTTGTATTGTCGGAAATCCTACAATCGTGCCAAAGCTAAAAAATAGTATCCAATATTGAGGGAATGATTTGTTGTTCGAGTCTTTCTCGACCTTTTTTATATGCCTCAATGCTAGCAGAGTCGCGGTTTAGCTGAAGTCCTTTGAGATTATTTAGAGATTCCTTATAGATGATTTCTCCATCCTTTGACTCCACAATTACCGTGAGTTCTAGCAAGGCTACCACAAAACCTTGAGCAGATCCTCCATCGGTGCTATTCGCCGTGATCTTGACGCGATAGTCAGGGTTCGAGTTTATTTGGCGCAGCCCTTTTTTAATAAGTTCTGCGGTAGTGGCCGACGCGAGGGTAGAGGATGTGCCAGCCGAGCCGTAAACATTCTCCGTTGAAGTTACACTAAAGCTCGGAGCGATAAACTCAATCGGGAATTTTTTGCTATCGGTCTTTAAATTTTTTAAGATTGGGCCTGTAATTCTCTTATCCAGATCATTCGGTTGGAGCGGCATCAAGTCAATTTGAACATTCAGGCTTAAGTCTTTGTCCTTCGAATCCACATTGTCGATGATTACTCCAAACTTTCCCAATTCATCGGTCACTTCCACGCGAGGCTTCATGAACTTCGTCTTTGGATAGGTGTGCGTGGTCGTAATTCCACGCACCGCTTGTCCATTGTAGGTTACGGTCAAAGAGGAATTGGCGGTATAATTATTTTCCGCAGCAAGTGTGAATTTTGGTTGTGAGGAGACAATCGTCAAGCCAGATGCAAGCTTTTGCAAAGAGGAGTAAATTTCATTATCAAGAAATATTTTTCCTTGTTCGGAATTGTACTCATTGATTTCACCCCAGTAGTCTTGGATTGCAAAGAGCCCGCGCAGGTAGTTGTCTATAGCCGCGGGTATTCCATTACTTTGTTCAGCTTGTTTTCCTTTTGTATAAAAATCAAATGCGCTCGACATCGCCTGATTTTTCTTCATCAATTTTTTTTGCTGATAAGAAGCTTTATTCAAGCGATAATAAATCCAATAATCGTTTTGGTCTTCCCAAACACCTGCCACTTCATAATCTTCAATTTTCTCGTCAGTTGTGGTGGTGATATTGCTGATGAATTCTTCACTAAAGGTTTTATTCACCTCCAGGGCGTTGAGAAAGGTGCTTCCTTGAACACGGACGCTTATTTCAGACGCGAGGTCATTGAGTGCATTTTTCTTTGCGATGGCCTGATAGTCCAATGGTTGCGTACGCTTTGAACAACTGCCTACACCAATGTAGTATGCGCCATTTACCGGGCGTTGGTCTACCCAAGCTGGTTTGGGCTCCTGAGTGATATTGGGCTTTGTAGTGCTGCTCGTGCCGCTTGTGTTGCCGCATGAATTGAACAACGTCAGCATCGCGAACGCCAATAACACAGAAACATATTTTATTGATAATTGCATATTACCGCACGATGTTTTTAACGGTGGTACCGATCTGATCAGACAATTGTCTGCTGATGGTGTTAAATAGTTCATTCGACAACTCACCAGACGAACGTGGCTCTTGGCGAGCATTGAGCATATTCATTAAGTTGCGGCGATCGTTTTGATTGAAGTTTACATTTTTGCCATTCGCAGGATAAAGTTCTGATGCTTTGCCATCATATCTCACCCAGGCGACTTCATCAATAGCGGTTTTTTCGATGATCTCCGTTTTTATCAACTCGCCAGTTTTTAGGTTAATGAGTTTGTATTGGAAGCTCACAGTGCAACTGTTTGAGTTTGTAAACTCTGTGTAAGTAACAGGCTTGTATCTTGTTTCCAGATACTCTTGTTGGTTTTCAGGATTGATCTTTTTTACTTTGAAAGCCTCATATCCTTCACGATTTCGTGAAACAGGTTGGCCATTTCTAACAGAATAGTTCAATACCGTGCCCGTAAGAATTGCTTGCGCACCTACCAATTGTCCTACGCTCACGGCCGTTTGCTCATCAACCACTCCTGAGAGCTGAAGTTTTTGTTCTTGCAAGATGGCCTGCATATGCTCTCTATCCACGATTTTTAAAAATGGATCATTGATAGAGGTAAGGGCTTCTAAGGTATAGGCTGATACTTTGGCGTCTAAGCCAGGCGTTCCGCTTGCATTTTCAAATGATAGCAAAGCGATGGTGTAGGTTCCTTTGTCGAGCGCTTCTGCTTTGAGTGCTTTAGCATTTTTATAATCTACTTTTCTTTTAATTACTTGATCAAAATAATCATACGCTTCGCGGTAGTGCTGCACTTCCATTGCTTTCACACCTTTAGAGTATAAAGGTTCCATGTAGGCAATATCTGCAAGATCCTTGGAGTCTTTGAAGTTTGGGTCGAACGTCTTAATCTCTTTGAATCGAACTTCTGCTTCCTGATATTTTTCTTGTTCGAGCAAGGTAGTTCCTTCCTCGTAGAGTTCAATCAAGTAGTCGTCTTTGGCTTTATTGTAGTCTTGTACGTAGAAGTCAGCAATTTCAAGATTGACACCCACACCTTGGATTTTCTTTCTATAAGTGTCAGCCTTTTGATAAGCATATACGGCATTCTTATTTGAGCCGAAGTTTTTTTCACGTGCAAATTCACCAAGCATTTGGTTCAACACCAGCTGCCCTGTTTTCTTCATACCAATTTGAGCATCGATGTTATTTCTTTTTTTCATCAATGCGGTGTAGTAACTATTTGCAGCCTCTGAGTTGAGTCCGGCCGCTTCTTGTTTCAATGCAATCTTTGTGTAGTACTTAGTACCATGACAAGATACCAGTGAAAGCGTGAGAAGAAATATGACGTAAAAATGTTTCATAATAAATGGACAATAAGATACAGATTGTCTTGGTGCTGGTGGCGTCAGCAATTGACTGACGCCACATTTATTTGCACCTGTTATTTTGATTCGATGAACTCATTGAGCTCATCATTGCTGCTTGAGAAACTGAAAGCATCACCTACCATGTAGTAGTTGTTCTTATCAGTACAAAAATCATAAGCATATTTTGCGAATTCCAATTTAGTCTCTTCGAATCCGAAGAGGCCCATAACCTCTTTGATTTGAGCTGCGCTCATACAATTTGCTTTTGCAACTTGCTTCGCAGTTGAAAGTTTTGTGTCATCAAAACCTTTAGAAGAAATGCTTCCTTTCGCGCTGGTGAAAGACCCGCTGTCCATTGGACGAGAGCAGCCGCCTGTTGTTTTTTCAGTCACAACAATTTCTTTGCGAGGTTCTGATTTCACTGCAGGAGAAGAAGTTGTGGTCGTCGTGTTGCTTGAAGAAGTCTTCACTGTGGTAGTAGTCGTCTCCTCTACTTCCATTTCTGAATCCATTCCTTCGATATTCATATTAATTCCCATGTTCACACCACCTACGTTCATGCTGACATTCACTTTCTCACCATTTGCAGGCTTTGCAATGGTAGTTGTCGTTGTAGTCGTGGTTGAACCAGAAACGGCAGGACGAGTGGTAGTAGTTGTAGTTGATGTTTTAGTTGGAGTTTCTTCGACTTCTACCTCTTCGGCGTAATCAACAATTTTGATATCATCTGTTTTGGCAGGAGTTGATGCAGTAGATGCGCTAATTTCTGCCTCACCCTGATAGCGGAGTACATATTCACCTTTTTTATTGGTTTTGATAACGTAGGTCACTTCAAAGCCCTTGTGAACAGCGAAGTTTTTTTCGGTGAAATCTGGTAAGGAAGCATCTTCGAAATCGATGCGAGCCATGTAGAAGTCATTGGTGAGGTTGCTGAGCTTCACATTAGTTTGTGGAGCGGTGTTTTGTTTTTCACCGTTAAGGATAAGGGTGAATTTATCTCCATTCTCAGAGAACACCACAGCATTGGCATTTTGTGCGAATGAAGAAAGGCTTGATACAGTGATAAGTAAAAAAGTAAAAATCTGTTTCATGGTTTTGATTTTAGCGGTTAAAATTAATCTTTACGCCTCAATAGGCGAAGGTTGTGCCAAAAAAAATCAACTCGACAAAGGTTATCTTATTTTTGGCCGGTTTATAAGAAAAGTTTGACAAATAATACAATGACAACAATTTTAATCCTCGGCGCGGGACGTAGCAGTTCTAATTTGATAAAATATCTATTGGAAGCTGCGCCAAATGAGGGCTGGCATGTAAGGGTGGGGGATATGGATGAATTGGTGGCTGCCTCAAAGGTGAATTCCGATTATGGATCGAGTTTTAAAATTATCCCTGGAAATAACGAGCAGATAACCAACGAAATAGGCAAGAGTGATGTGGTTGTTTCGATGCTTCCAGCAGGGATGCACCCTCAAATTGCACGCTGGTGCATAGGTGCGAGGAAGAATTTGGTGACCCCGAGCTATATCTCCGATGAGATGGCTTCCTTGGATCATGATGCGAAGGAGGCAGGAGTGTTGATTCTGAACGAAATGGGCGTAGATCCTGGCATCGATCACATGTCGGCAATGGAGATTATTCATCAGTTGCAACAAAAGGGTGCGACATTGGAAAGTTTTGAATCATTCACGGGGGGACTCATCGCTCCGGAGTCTGACGACAATCCCTGGAACTATAAAATTACATGGAACCCACGAAATGTTGTGCTAGCAGGCTACGGCGGAACAGCGAGATATCTTGAAGGCAATAAATTAAAGCTGATTCCCTATCATCGTTTATTTGCTGAGCTCACTCCTGTTCACGTCGAAGGGTACGGAGATTTTGAGGGATATGCCAACCGAGATTCGGTAAAATACCGAAAAATATACGGATTAGACGGTCTTCCAACGTTGTATCGCGGCACCCTGCGCAGAAAGGGATATTCGGAAGCGTGGAATGCGTTGATACAAATAGGGTTAACGGATGATAGTTTTGAGATTGAAGGGGTGAATGGCCTTACATGGAGAGAGTTGACGTCTTCTTTTTTATCCGAAAAGGAAAACGAGAACATGGAAAAGTCCGTGCGCGATAAATATTGTGCAAATGATGAGGTGCTTGACAAATTAAAGTGGCTCGGAATTTTTTCCTCAGAACCAATTGGTATTGAAAAAGGCTCTCCGGCCCTTGCACTGCAAGCTTTGATTGAAAGAAAATGGAAATTGGCTGCCGAGGACAAGGATATGATTGTCATGTGGCACCGTTTCATTTATTCTATTGATGGAAAGCGTTTTGAGAAAGAAAGCTCGATGGTTTGTTTGGGTGATGATCCAGTATATACAGCGATGTCCAAAACGGTGGGCTTGCCAATCGGAATTGCTGTTAAATTTATTCTTCACGGTAAGTGGGAGAAAAAAGGTGTTCATTTGCCTATCACGAGTGATTTTTACGTTCCCGTGATGCGCGAATTGGAGACCTTGGGCATTCTATTCAATGAAAAAGAAAAGGAAATTCATGTTTAAGAAGATACTTTTTTTGTTGGTAATTCTTTGGTCCTCGCATTCAGTGATAGGACAAGATGGACGCAAGCCCGAAATTTCTGATACCATAAAGTGGGAGACCGCTGCAGACTATGATCGCGATCGCGATTTGATTATCAAATGTTTGAAGTGGCTTTGTACAGCGCCGATGGGACAGGATGTTATCTACAGAAGTGAAGCAAATGCTTTTGTACTGCGCTGGTTATCTGGTTCCCCAGATGTAATCATTGAAATTGATGAAACGGTTTTTGATTTTACCGAAGGAAATGATGATATTTTGTTTTCGGTGATTCACGCCATGGCCTTAACTACCATGACGAAAAAGAAGGAAATGGATAAGGAGAAATTGGCCGTAGAGACCATGAGAATTGTGTGTGAATTGGTAGATTCAAGTGAAAAATATAGCGCCGATAAAAAGATGAAAGCAGTTCTTAAAGCCTTTCGAAAAGATAAGTTGGAGGAGTATGTGCGGGAGCGTATGCAGGCTACCAAGAAATAAGTAGAACAAATTGACTCGATTAATGCTTTTACAGCTATGAAAAAATTCGTCATTCCTGAGAAATATCGCTCTAGTATTATTGGAAGCGTCAAGGAATGGAGAAAGTCCAAGGATCCAAGGAAACAAGATTTTTCTCCAACATATTTGGATTTGGGACCACTAGAAGTGGTCTTGCCAAGGCACTTTGGGTTTTGCTATGGAGTGGAGAATGCCATCGAAATTTCCTACAAGGCGATAGAGGAAAATCCAGGAAAAAGAATTTTCCTATTGAGTCAAATGATTCATAATCCAGCGGTAAATGATGACTTAGAATCGCGAGGGATTCAATTTATCATGGACACGGAGGGCCACCAGTTTATAGGATGGGACGAAATTACCTCAGATGATGTGGTGATTATTCCCGCGTTTGGAACCACGCTCGAAATAGAGCAGATTTTAAAGGACAAAGGAGTTGAAACTAAAAGATACAATACTACGTGTCCGTTTGTAGAAAAGGTTTGGAAGCGTTCTTCTGAAATAGGAGGAAAGGGATATACGAATATCATTCACGGGAAGCATAAACATGAGGAAACGCGCGCCACATTTAGTCATTCAGCAGCGCACTCAGCAAGCGTCATTGTAAGAGATATCAAGGAGGCGGAGCGTCTTGCAGAGTATATGAAGGGCAATAAGGGTCGCGAAGAATTTGAAAAGGAATTTGCAGGAAAATACAGTGCAGGTTTTGACCCTTCTAAGGATTTAAAAAAGGTTGGAGTTGTGAATCAAACCACCATGCTCGCTACAGAAACCCAAGAAATTGCTGATTATTTCAAGAAGCTTGTAGTCTCGTTGTATGGAGATGACGCGTTTGCCGACACCCGAGACACCCTCTGTTACGCCACCAATGATAATCAGGATGCAACACTGGGTGCGCTAAACTCTGACGCAGATTTAGCGTTGGTGATCGGAGGATACAATAGCTCGAATACTTCTCAGTTGGTCACTATTTTAAGTGAAAAAATGCCCGTGTATTTTATCAAAGACGCGGAAGAAATTGTATCTGAAAATAGCATATTTCATTTTGTTTATGCAGATCAAAAACGCATAGAGGCTACCGATTGGCTGCCGAAGAAGGACAAGGTAAAAATAGTCATAACTAGCGGTGCGTCTTGTCCAGACCCTGTTGTGGAGGCCGTGGTAAGAAAGGTTCAGGGCTTCTTCCCAAATGCGAATAATATAGAAAATGTATTGGAGGAGTTGATTGGGGTGGAATAGTAAGTTTACAGATGCTTACCTTTGAACTTAATTTTATGTCTGATATCATTCAACTTTTACCGGAGTCAGTTTCTAACCAAATAGCGGCAGGTGAGGTCGTTCAACGTCCTGCGTCTGCGGTGAAAGAATTGGTGGAGAACAGTATCGATGCAGATGCTAGTTCAGTGCACGTTATCGTGAAAGATGCTGGTAAGACGTTGATTCAGGTGATTGATAATGGAAAAGGCATGTCAGCGCAGGATGCAAGGATGTGCTTCGAGCGTCATGCCACGTCTAAGGTCAGAAAATCGGAAGATTTATTCAACATTGTCACAAAGGGATTTAGAGGTGAGGCGCTTGCAAGTATCGCGGCCATTGCACAAGTTGAACTGCGCACACGTCAGCGTGGTGAGGCGCTAGGTACCAAAGTAGAAATAGAAGGAACGAAGGTTAAGAGCGCGGGCCCAGATCAATGTCCTGAAGGGACAAATTTCATGATAAAGAATCTCTTTTATAATGTTCCGGCGCGTCGGTATTTTTTGAAGAGCGACGCCATCGAGCTGAAGCATATTATCGAGGAGATTCAGCGAGTGGCGCTCACGCATCCTGATGTTGAATTCAAATTGACGCATAATGGAAGTGAGGTGTTCTCATATCCAAAAACCAATATTCGCCAGCGTGTGGTCAATGTTTTGGGAGGCAAGTACAATGAAAAGCTGGTGCCCGTCGATGAGCAAACGGATATCGTAAGTATTCAGGGCTTTGTTGGAAAACCCGATGTTTCTAAGAAAACAAGAGGTGAGCAATATTTCTTTGTCAATCAACGATTCATAAAAAATAGTTATCTCAACCATGCGGTGACGGGTGCCTTTGACCAATTACTGGGAGAAGGGCATTTTCCGCTTTATCTTTTGTATTTGGAAATTGATCCTTCACAGATTGATATCAATATTCACCCGACAAAAACTGAGATTAAGTTTCAGGATGAGCGTGCGATTTATGCTATTCTCCACGCTGCAGTGAAGCGGGCTTTGGGAAGACATAACATCACTCCGACATTGGATTTCAATCAGGAAACAGCCATAGCCATAGAGCCTATGCGCATGGATACAGAAGTGAAAATGCCGGAAATAAAAATCAATCCTGATTATAATCCTTTTCCTACAAAAGAAAAGAGAGAGAGTCTCGCACAAGGCTGGTTTGATCGGAACAACGGAGGTGCAAAGAAAGGTTGGGAAGAGCTATTGGAGATTTCGAAAATGATTTCTCCTGAGTTGCACTCAGAGCCTGTAATCACGGCTGCAAAATTATTTGAACCAGATGAAGAGCACACTCCATTTCAGTTGCATCGCAAGTATATTGTGAGTGCAACTACCGATGGGATGATATTTATCGATCAACAACGCGCGCATCGCAGAATACTCTTCGAGCGTTATTCATTATTGATTGAAAAGCGATCAGGTAGTGTTCAACAGTTATTGTTTCCTGAGTTGGTGAGCTTTTCACAGGGAGATGCTGCGATCGTCAATACCATGCTGGAGGACATTCGGAGCATGGGGTTTGAGATTGAGCATTTTGGGGGAACCGAGTTTCAAGTGACAGGCGTACCTTCAGATACGGGAGCCACAAATCTTCAAGCGCTGCTCGATGGTTTTTTGGAGCAGGTGAAGCACGAACAGCCCAATGCAGATATGAATAATTTTGAGAAAATAGCGTGGGCGATGGCTATGAGTACTTCAATCAGATATGGTCAGATGCTGACCATCCCGGAGATGAAAGAGATCATCGAGCGACTCTTGGCATGTCATCAGCCGAATTTTGAAAAGAGAAATAGACCTACATTCATTAAATTTACCACAGACCAATTGGGTCAACAATTCAGATAAACATGTTTAATCAGCTCACCCCAGTAGTTAAGAATATTATTATCATCAATGTATTGATGTATTTGGCTTGTGCTGTTGTGCCGGGTCTCCAAGAGTTGAGTTCTGGTTATTATTGGCAAAGTGAAAATTTCAGGCCTTGGCAATTGATTACGCACATGTTTACGCATGCGCCTTTGCGCTCAGGAAACCTCATGCATATCTTTTTTAATATGTATGCGCTCTTTTTGTTTGGTTCAGCGATAGAGCGTCAATGGGGTGCGAAGCGATTTTTGATTTACTATTTTATATGTGGTTTGGGGGCGTTCTTTTTACACGAGTTTATCAATTATATCGAGATTCAAAGGCTTATAGGACTTATGAATCCTGAGGATGTTCGAATGGTTTATGAAGAAGGGGCGGAAGTAATTAGAAATGGGAAAAACTATATTGACGCTGCTCCTGGTCAATTGAATTATTCTTTGAATGTTCCCGTGGTCGGAGCCTCAGGCTGTGTATTCGGAGTATTGCTGGCGTTTGGTATGTTGTTTCCCAATACTGAGTTGATGCTATTATTTCCTCCCATAGCGCTGAAGGCAAAATGGTTGGTGATCATTTATGGTGCAATTGAATTGTTATTAGCATTGCAAAACAATCCAGGAGATAATGTTGCACACTATGCGCATATCGGAGGTATGATTTTCGGTTATATCATGCTGAAGATTTGGCAAAAGCGCGATGGAAGCTATTATGGCAATCGTTTTAGATATTAATTATGTGGAATGAGTTTGTGCGTTGGATCACCAAGCGTGACGGCCTAAATAGATTGCTTGCTATCAATATTGTTCTTTTTGTATTGGTGCAGGTCGTGCTTATCTTTCAAAGATTATCAGAGTTTTCCGTCATTCCATCGGATTTGTATTTAGCCGCTGGTGCTGGTTTGAAAGGGTTGCTTCAAAGGCCATGGAGTGTGATAACTCACATGTTTGTGCATGTCGAAGTAGGACATTTTATCTTTAATATTTTCTGTTTGTACACAGCTGGAAAACTGTTTCGACATTTCCTAGGAGATAGAAGGCTTGTGGTAAATTACATCCTTGGAGGCATGTTCGGATACTTGCTTTATTTAGGAATGGCCATGGTTTTTCCAAAATTGACAGGAGCTTCATACATTCTTGGTGCCAGTGCTTCCATTATGTCAATCATCTTGACTATCGGAATTTTACAACCGAATTATCAAATTAAATTATTCGGTGTTTTTGATATGAAGTTGATTTGGTTGTGCGGAATTATTATTTTAGTTGACCTGATCAGTTTGCGCAAAGGATTCAACAGTGGTGGCCATGTGGCTCATCTGGGAGGTGCCATTTTTGGTGTCATTTACGCTTATCAATTCAAACGAGGAGTAGTTATGGGTTCATGGTTAGAAAACTTTTTTAATCGCATCAGCTCGTTTTTTTCAAGTAATAAAAACAGCTACAGTGAACATCGTCGCCCAAAGACAGACGAGGAGTTTAATGCTGAAAAGAAAAAGCGTCAGCAACGCGTAGATCAGATTCTCGATAAGATTAGTAAGTCTGGGTATGAGAGTCTATCAAAGGAGGAAAAGGATTTTCTTTTTAAATACAGTCAGAAATAATGACAGAAGAAGTTCCTAAGAAAAAACGAAGGATTACGTTGAACAAGATTTTGTTTTGGCTGAATCTTTTGTTGGTTCTCGTTACTTTTCTCTGTTATGCAGGTGTTACGTTTTCACCGGGAAAAATGGGCTATTTAACGCTCTTTGGACTGGGATACCCACTCGTTCTTGCTTCAAATATTTTATTTATTCTTATTTGGATGTTCCGACGTCGCAGATTTGTAGTTTTTTCTTTGTTTGCGATCCTTGTAGGAGTGGGCTATTTAATGGATTTTATTAATTTCTCTTTTGGGGTTGATGCAGCAGAAGAGGGCTGGAAGGGGTTGGAGGTAATGACGTATAATGTCAATTTGTTTGGCTTGTATGCACCTGAGAATAATGAAGAACGACGTGATGAAATCTTTGATGTTTTGAAAGGAGAATCACCAGATATTCTTTGTTTTCAAGAGTTTTTTCATTCTGATCAGAAAGGATACTTCGTCACGAAAGATTCACTTTTGAAGTTTTTGCCAACGAAATATTTTCATTCGAGATATACACATGCAAAGAATGGTAGAAATTATTTTGGTGTAGCACTTTTTTCAAAATACCCAATCATCAACAAGGGTTTTATTCCATTCGAGTCTGATGTAAATAATTTCTGCATTTATGCGGATATCAAATATCAAGGTGACACTGTTCGAGTGTATAACGCCCACCTGCAGTCGATTCGTTTCAAGCCTGAGGATTATGCATTTGTTGATGAAAATAAAAATAAGGAAGAGTTGGATAAAGGTTTCAAACGCATCGCATGGCGATTGAAAAAGGCGTTTGAGAAGCGCGAAGAACAAGTGAAAAAAGTGGTGGAGAGTGTCTCAAAGTGTAAACATCCCATTATCATGTGCGGTGATTTCAATGATCCACCTGTTTCTTTTACTTATGGACTTATGAGCAAGTATCTTGAGGATAGCTTTAAGGCATGCGGCTCGGGTATCGGAAATACATACAACGGAGTGTTTCCTTCGTTTCGAATTGATTATATACTCCATAGCAAGGAGTTTCGAGCGGATTATTACAGAAGCGTGAATAAAAAGCTGTCAGACCACTATCCTGTGGTTGCGGGCTTTACGCTGTTGAAGCCTTGATAGGATGAACAATTCACAGTACTAAATCGTTTTCAGTTTGGTGAATAAAAAAGTGGTTATACTGGGCGCTGGTGTCGCTGGATTGGCTTCTGCTGTGCGTTTGCGCAAAGCCGGTTACGACGTGGATGTTTACGAACAAGCCGATGGACCTGGAGGAAAGCTTCGTGAGAAATGGATTGGTAAGTATCGTTTTGATTTGGGCCCAAGCCTTTTCACTTTACCCAACAATGTAGAAGAACTTTTCGAGCTCTGCGATATGGTGCCTTCAGAGCATTTTCGATACAATCGCCTTGAGCATGTTTGCAATTATTTTTTCGAAGATGGTACTCGTTTCTCTGTCCCAGCCAATAGGGCTGAGTATGTGCGAAGTCTGTGCGAAACTTTTGGCGAGGATAAAAAAGCGGTAGAGAACTTTTTAAAGAATAGCGAAGAGGTCTATGA
>CANGVZ010000009.1 GCA_947457285.1 Flavobacteriales bacterium
GGTATATTTTCCTGAAGAAAAGAAAGACAGCTTGAGCAAACCGCAAATCATAGGGCTCAATAAGGGAATCTGTTCAAACATACACATCAAAGTGCAGGACCAAGAATTAAAGCGCATTCGACTGGAAAGAGATTCTGATAGTAAATTCTCTCCAATCAAAATGGCAGATGAAAATAATTTTCTTCTCGAAGGATTGCTTTGGCGTCAAGAGGAAAGGCCCCTTCGCAAAGAGGACGTCATTCCACTTTTAGACAGTAAATAACTCAAAGCTTTCCATCAATTCGTTCACTTCTGCGCGAACTGAAGAAATTACCTTTTCATCATCTTTATTCATTAAGACTTTGTCGATGAGATTAGCAATAACAGGCATGTGTTCTTCTTTCAGACCGCGTGTGGTGATAGCCGGAGTTCCAATTCTAATTCCGCTGGTAACAAACGGAGACTTATCATCGAAAGGAACCATATTTTTATTCACGGTAATATCTGCCGTCACGAGCGCGTTTTCCGCATCTCTACCTGTGATACCTTTACTTCTTAGATCTACCAAGAAACAGTGATTATCTGTACCACCACTCACGATTCCATATCCTTTTTCAATTAGACTGCTCGCGAGAGCCGAAGCATTTTTCATTACCTGACGACCGTATTCTTTAAAAGATGGATGAAGCGCCTCGCCGAATGCTACCGCTTTTGCTCCAATTACATGCTCGAGTGGACCACCCTGCATTCCTGGGAATACAGCTGAGTCCAATAAAGAAGACATCATTCGCAATTCACCTTTAGGTGTTTTCAATCCAAACGGATTTTCGAAGTCTTTTCCAATCATAATGATTCCACCTCTTGGTCCTCTCAATGTCTTGTGAGTGGTTGAGGTCACGATGTGACAATGTTTCATCGGATCATTGAGCAAGCCAGCAGCAATCAAACCAGCAGGGTGTGAAATATCGGCCATCAGCAATGCTCCAACCTTATCTGCAATTGACCTGAAGCGCGCATAATCCCAATCACGGCTGTAAGCACTAGCTCCACAAATAAGAAGCTTTGGTTTCTCTTCCAAGGCAATGCGCTCAACCTCATCCATGTTGATACGTCCGGTTTCCTTGTCCACACCGTAAAACACCGGGCGATATAATTTGCCGCTATAGTTTACAGGGCTTCCATGTGTCAGGTGACCGCCCTGAGCCAAATCCAAACCCATTATTTTATCGCCTGGTTGCAACACGGCAAGCATCACAGAACTATTTGCATTCGCTCCACTGTGTGGCTGCACATTAGCCCATGCTGCACCAAACAACTCTTTCAAACGATCTATAGCTAACTGCTCAACTTGGTCTACAATCTGGCAACCTCCGTAGTAGCGCTTTCCAGGCAATCCTTCGGCGTACTTATTTGTCAAAACAGAACCCATTGCCTCCATTACTTGATTGCTGACAAAGTTTTCCGAGGCAATCAATTCTATGCCATGCAATTGTCGTTGATGTTCTTTTTGAATGAGATCGAAGATGATTTGGTCGCGCATTGTAATTTATATTGAGGCTGCAAAAGTACTTTACATTAAGCTTCAACAAGATTCCGCGATGTCAATTTTACTAACCTCGATTAAACAGAAGTAGATTACACTAACAACGAGTGGTTGATTGCTCAACGGATTCAGAGAATAAATCGCAAGTGCCTTAACGTATGTTTGCGCTTTAGAGTGGTATTAAATAATATGTTTGGGCATTGTTTTAGCAATCATTTTTTTATGAAATTATTAATCCTGTTTTCATTTCTCTGCATCAGCACTCCTTGGTGCGCTCAGATTATCGATAATCGCAAAGGCAATGTATTTGAGGACGAAAACTATTTCAATCAAGAATTTCTTTGGCAAAACAAAATCAAAAGTGTTCAAGGGAGTGTTTCAATCAAGAGGCCACAACGTCCAATAGAACCGAGACCCGACATGTTCATCTACCGCTTCAATGAAGTTGGGCTCCTCACTCAACTCGATAAGGTAAGCTCCGTGCTCCATTTGGTAGATAGCATGACAATTGAATACAAAAGAAATGATTTGGGAGAAGTAGAGCTTCGCACCGAAAAAGGGAATCGCGGTTTTTTTACCAAGAAATTTATCTACGATAAAGACGGTCGTGTAGAACGCCTCGACTTTGGGAAGAGTGAAAACATTGCGACAAACGCAAAAGAATTGCAAGCAGGAAGCAGTATTGCAATAAATTCAGAGAGCTTCAAATATCTTAGTCAATCCGATTCGGTATTGCGTAAGTCGTGTTACAACAACTACGGACTGCTCTATGCACACATCATCACCACAAGAAACGGCTTGGGATACATGATATCTGAAAAGGAAGAATTGGTGATGAGCAATCGTAGTAGGACCAAAAACTATTATTACAACGATAAAGGATGGCTGGAAAAGATAGAATGGTCAGAAGGGTCTAACGAAGTAACCGCAAGACATCTTTTCTTTTATGACCCTTTCGGCAACTTGTTGAAATTCGAAAAGTATAAGGGAACCACGTTAGAGCAGGAGATAGAGGTTTTATACACCGAAAAAATGCTAATTGAGGCAATCTTAGATCAAGACCTTTATACCAAAGCAATCACAATAACCAAGTTCACATACGAGTTCTATTAATACTATTTGTGTAGGAAATGAAAAAAACGGCGATATTCATTACTCTGGTCTTAACGGCGCTGACGTCTGACTTGATTGCTCAAAAGCGACCTCCGAAAGAAAAGGACAAGCAAACGCGTGAAAATGCAGTTGATCAAAAGGAAGAGCAAAGAAGACAAAAAGAATCGCAATACTTGGAGCACCGCGAACATTTGGAGGATCTTCAGACGAAGGAAACCAAGAAAAGGATGAAAAAGAATCTCAAAAAGGCGCAAAAGCACTCGCAAGGCAAAAGCGTTCCGTGGCATAAGAGACTTTTTCGGAAAAGAAAATTCTGACTCTCAGCGTTATAAAACAACAAGCCCACATCAGTGATGAGTGGGCTTTTTTATGTTTAATCGGCGGCAGACTTGTATAGATTTACAAGAATATTCAAATCTGAATTCAAGACGTTTGCGGCTAGGTGACGTATTTTTGAAGAGAAATTTAACGAATTGTAACCCTTTACAACGAACCAAAAGAACAAAAAAGATAAGAAACGTAGCCATAAGATATTCGATATCAGCTGATTTAAAACGATTTGGTTAATATCCGTTAAAACACAGAAGATTTCATATTTTAGCCGCCGTTTCATAAAAACCGCAGCAAAAGATTTACCTTAACCTGTCTGTTATGCAGAGAAAAGTTTACTTGTTATTCGCACTCATGTTATCCGCAGTCACTGGAGCCTTTTCACAGGCCTCAAGCGGTACACTACGAGGTAAAGTCACGGACAAAGACACAAAAGAGCCCGTGCCTTTCGCAAACGTCGTTGTATTCCTGAACGGTAATTTGATTACTGGAGGTACGACAGATTTTGACGGTAAATACACCATCAAACCCATCGACCCAGGTACCTACGATGTGCAGTTTTCCATGGTAGGATACACCTCTCAAACTATCAAGGGTGTTCCAATTTCTAATGGTAAAATTCAAGAAGCCAACGCGGAGCTCAGCTCTGGATCTGAGCTTCAGACCATCGAAATCGTGGACTATAAAGTTCCATTGATTGACAAGGATGGTGGTGCGTCAGGTGGCACGGTAACACGCGAAGAAATCGCAAAAATGCCAAGCCGTGATATCGGTGGTCTTGCCACTACCGTTGCGGGTGTTAACTCTGCTGGTACAGGTGGTGGTATCTCTATCCGCGGTGCAAGAACAGGGTCTACCTGGGTGTACATCGACGGTATCAAAGTACGCGGTAGCACAGCTCTTCCAAAGTCTTCTATCGAAGAAGTATCTGTTATTACGGGTGGTATCCCAGCAAGCATCGGTGATGCTACTGGTGGTGTCATTAACGTTGCATTGAGAAGTGCTTCTTCTAAATATACTGGTGGTCTTGAAGTAATCACTTCAGGCTTCAAGAGCGGTGACGGTGTTGTAGGTTTTGACAACTATGGATACAACCTCATCGAAGGTTCATTGTCTGGTCCTATCCTCTTCAAAAAAGATCAGGACGGAAAGAAAATCAGACCAATTCTCGGATTCTTCGTATCGGGTAACTACACAGACGTAGTTGACCCTAACCCAGCGTTCGGTGGTAACTATAAAATTAAAGACAACGTTCGTGAAGCGTTGATTGATGACCCAATTCGTCTCAATCCGCAAGGAAACGGTATCTTGTATAATGCAGACTTTTTGACTGCAAATGATTTCGAGAAGGTAAATACCAATCTCAACGCTCGTGATCGCTCTGCAAACCTCGTTGCGAAGTTTGACTTTAACCTTTCTGAAAATATCACCTTTACTTTAGGTGGAACTGGTGCCTTCAGAAGAGCAAATCAATTCAGCTACAGCAATATGTTGATGAACTGGGATAACAACCAGCAAGCAACAGACTTGGACTGGAGAGCATACGCACGTTTTAGCCAGCGCTTCAAAAACTCAGAAGGTAAAGAATCATCTGCTAACAACTTGAAGAACGTATTCTATACTTTCATGGTCGACTATAGCCGCAACTACAGATTGCGTCAAGACGACACTCACAAGGATGATGTGTTCAAGTATGGCCACATTGGTTATTTCGACCAAATCAGTGGTAACTCCTATAGCTTTAACGGAAACTATTTCCGTCAGACAGGTGTGCAGGACTTGAATATCTTCTTCACTCCTTCTGACTTCAACCCTGAGACTGCAACGTTAACAAGCCAATTCTTTAGTTTGCCTGTTAGCCAAGATATCTTGGATGTGATTACCGATAATAACGGTAATATCATACGTGACCCAAATCAAATCTTCATCAATCAACCGTTGTCTTTCAACCCATACGCTAACATCGAAAATATCCTTGCTGGTAATGGTTTGATCAATGGATTTGGTCCTGATGCCACTTACAATCTCTGGTCATACATCGGAACGCAAAACAACAACTATAGCGAGAGCTTATCTACACAGTTCCGTGTAAGCGGTCGCGGCTCTGCGGACATTGGCAACCACGCTATTGAAGTAGGTTTCGAATTTGAACGTCGCAGTGATGCTGGATATTCATTGGCTCCAGTAGGTTTGTGGCAGATTGGCCGTCTTTACACCAATAGTCACATCCTCGAGTTGGATAATGCTCCTGGCACTGACTATGATTCAACTAACGTAGTTGTTGACGGATTCTCTTATACATACTTTGACAGATTGCGCGGTGATGGTCAATTTGAATTCGACTATCGCTTGAGAGAAGCACTCGGTTTGGATCCAAATGGAACTGACCTCATCAACCTCGACAACATCAATCCAGAGGATTTGGATCTATCAATGTTTGGTGCAGAAGATCTTCTTAACCAAGGTAACAACCTCGTTAGCTATTTTGGTTATGATCACACTGGTAAGCGTGTGAGAGGCCGTCCAACCATTGATGACTTCTTCCAAGATCAATACCGCGTAGGAGATAGAACTTACTTCAGCAGATCTATCGGAGCCTTCGAGCCGATCTACACCAGTGGTTACATCATGGACAAGTTCGCTTTCGATGACCTCATCTTCAACGTAGGTCTTCGTATCGACAGATTCGATGCTAACCAACCAGTATTGAAAGACCCTTATGTGGTTGGTGTTGGTACTACTGTGGGAGAGGCTGATTTCTCTCGCTTCAGTGGTTACACTGCCCCTTCAAACATGGGCGACAATTACGTGGTGTATGTAAATGACGTAAACAATCCAACAGCTGTAACCGGTTTCCGTAATGGTGATACTTGGTACAACGCACAAGGACAAATAGTAACCGACCCACTCACTACAGTTGGTAGCGGTGGTAATTTGAATCCATTGCTCCAAGGCGAGCCTGGAACTCTTACTTCATCTGCGTTCCGTGACTACGATCCAGCGGTGAACATTATGCCGCGTATCGCATTCTCATTCCCTATTTCTGATGAGGCGTTGTTCTTTGCTCACTATGACATCTTGACTCAACGTCCAACAGAGGCAAACAGATTTAATCCAATTGATTATTTCTATTTAGCAAACAGAAACGATTTGATCAACAACCCAAATCTTCGTCCAGAAAAAACAGTTGACTACGCACTTGGTTTCCAACAAATTCTTTCTAGAAGTTCATCTATTAAGTTGGAGGCATTCTACCGCGAATTGCGCGATATGATTCAGGTGAGAAGCTATGTAGGAGCTTATCCTGTTACTTACAGAACATTCGGCAACCTTGACTTCGGTACTGTAAAAGGGTTGACTCTTACTTATGATCTCAGAAAGACTGGTAATATCTGGATTAAGACATCTTACACTCTTCAGTTTGCTGATGGTACTGGTTCGACCACTGCTACGCAGCTCGCGTTGATCAACAATGGTCTTCCAAACTTGAGAACGGTGAATCCAGTGAACTTCGACCAACGCCACCGCATCATTACGACTCTCGACTATCGCTACGGTGAAGGTGCTGAGTACAATGGTCCAGTTTGGTTTGGTAAAAAGATTTTCGAAAACACAGGTGCTAACTTGATTGCAAATCTTGGTTCTGGTACCCCTTACACAGCGCAGCAATTCGCAACACCAATCACCGGTGAAATTCCTCCATCAACTCGCGGTAGCTTGAATGGTGCTCGTCTTCCATGGCAGTTCAATGTTGACTTGCAATTGGATAGAAACTTCACATTGGTATTTGGCAAGACCGAAGAGAAAAAGCGTGTAACAAACTTGAACGTTTATCTCTGGGTAGTGAACTTACTTAACACTCGCAATATTAACGGTGTATATCGCTACACTGGTACTCCTGATGATGATGGATTCTTGTCTTCTGCTCGCTACACTGCGTTGATCGAAGCACAAAATAATCCAGATTCATTCCGCAACTACTATTCTATGTTTGTGAACAATCCTTACAACTTGGCGGCACCTCGTCAGATTCGCTTAGGTGTAAGATTTGATTTTTAATGGTCCGTGTTAAGAGAAATGAAAATGAACTTTAATCGAGGAGAAATAATGAGCATCAAACAATTTAGTTTACTCGCACTCGTAATTATTTTATCAACTCAGGCTCACGCTATGCGCTACATGGGCGCTAATGGCAGTGGTATGCCAACAAATGATCCGCACAGAACGGCACATTTGGGTACTCGCGCAGCTGCTTGTGCTCCAGCACAGGCGCGTGCTGATCTTGAGTGGAACAACGTTCGCGCTAAAATCGAAACCGGTGGTTCGATGTGGCAAGACCGTGCGACAAGTCGCGCGTCTTACGAAGTTCCTAAGGATGGTGGTGTTTCATCTATCTATTCTGGAGCACTTTGGATGGGAGGAACCTCTCCAGACGGTCAGTTGAAACTTGCTGCCGTTACTTTCCGTGCAGACGGTAATGACTACTGGCCTGGTCCACTCACTAACGATGGAACAGCCGAAGTTTCTGATGCGGTTTGCGCTGAGTATGACAAGTTCTTCGTGAGCTTCCGTCAAGACGCGCAATTGCATAGAGCATATTTTGATTGTATCGCTAGTGGAGAAGGTGACTGCGAAAGCTACCAGACTCCAGCTTATTTCAACAGCTATCCAGCACAGGGTAACCCAGCTCTTGGTCAAGATTTCTATCTAGCTCCATTCTACGATTATGATGGAGACTTGCTTTATGATCCATCACAAGGTGACTACCCATGGTATGATTTCTTGAAAGAAATCGACTGTCGCACGCGTACTAGAGAAAGTGTGGTTCCATTGTTTGGTGACCAAACATATTACTGGATCTTCAACGATAAGGGTAACGTTCACTCCGAATCACTCGGCCAGCCGATTGGTATGGAAATTAGAGCGCAGGCTTTCGCATTCACCACGAATGACGAAATCAACAACATGACCTTCTACAACTATGTTTTGATTAACCAAGGTTCTCAAACATTGACCAATACTTATTTCGGAAGCTGGGTTGACCCGGATTTGGGTAACTCAACTGACGACTATGTTGGTTGTGACGTACAGCGTGGACTAGGATATTGCTATAATGGTGATAACACCGACGAAGCCGGTCCTGGTACCAATGGTTATGGTGCAAATCCTCCTGCTGTTGGTGTTGACTTCTTTGAAGGTCCTTATCAAGATGCTGATGATATTGATAATCCACTCACTACTGATATTACAGTAGCTCAAGCTGAGGGCGGTATTCCTTACAAAGGTCTGGGTATAGGATATGGTGACGGAATCATTGATAACGAGCGCTTCGGTATGAGACGATTCGTTTACTATAACATCGGTACGAACCCTATCAATGGTGACCCCGATAACGCTCCAGACTTCTACAACTACATGCGCGGTATCTGGAAGAATGGTCAAACAATGCTATATGGTGGTACTGGTGTTGCAGGCAACACTGGGGTAACCACTATAGAAGCTGGTTACATGTTCCCTAGAGATACTGACCCAGTGAACTGGGGAACAAACGGTATTCCTATGCCTACATGGTCTGAAGAGACATCCAACAACCCTTCTGGTGACCGCCGCTTTATTCAATCTGCTGGTCCTTTCACTCTTGAGCCCGGTGACTACAACAATATCACTGTCGGTGTTGTATGGGCGCGCAGCTTCCAAGGTGATGCGAGAGCATCTGTAAACCTTTTGAAGGACGCGGATGACAAAGCTCAAGCACTTTTCGATAACTGTTTCGAACTCGTTTCTGGTCCAGACGCACCAGATGTGACTGTTCGCGAATTGGAAAATGAGCTTATCCTCATGCTTTCTAACGAAAACACCATCAGTAATAACTATTTGGAAGGCTATTCAGAATTTGATGCTTCCATTCCAGAGGCTATCAATTCACTTGGATTGACATTCACTGAAGAGCAACGCTCATATGCGTTTGAAGGATATTTGGTCTACCAACTTGCAACAGCGGAAATTGGTCCAGAAGAATTGAACGATCCAACCAAGGCACGTTTGATCTTCCAGACTGATGTTGCTAATGACGTTTCAGACATCATCAATTATGAATTCCAGGCGGAAAGCGAATTGATCATTCCAACACTTAAAGTGAATGGCGCCAATGAAGGCATTACCCGCTCTATACGTGTTACGACTGACGCATTTGCTCAAGGTCAAAATACGTTGATTAATCATAAAACCTATTACTTCATGGCAATAGCTTATGGTTATAACAACTACTTGGAATATAATCCCGTGACTAGAAACGGTCAAAGCCGCGCTTACATATCTTCTCGTAAGGCAGCTACCGGTGAAATCCCAGTTATTACTGGTATTCCACGCGCTCCGATGAATGGCATCGTTCAGAATGCAAGCTACGGTCAAGGCATTCCTCTCACTCAAATCGAAGGACAAGGAAATGGAAATCTATTCACCTTCCTCGATGCTCAAACAGAGGCTACCATACTTGAAGAGAGTATCGACACAGAACCTACTTATGCTGCAGGTGCTAGCCCAGTATCAGTTATTGTGATTGATCCTCTAAGAGTTCAGGATGCGGAGTGGGAATTGCGCCTAACAGGTGATACTGATTTCACTGAGACAAACCCAGACTCATTGTTCTGGCAGCTTACCAATTTGACAAACGGAGAGGTGATTCCTCACTACAAATCTTTCCGTGTTGCCAGTGAAGATGTAATTCTTGACTATGGTATCGCTGTGAACTGGGGTCAGTTTGTGTCACCAATTGTAAGTAATGACTACCCTGCAGAAATCCCTGAAATTACTTTCTCTGGTATTTCCTATGCCGATGAAAGCCGTCCATGGTTGTTTGGTGTGCCTGACGAAGATGGTACCACCTCTTTCAACTGGATTCGTTCAGGATCTGATGGTGTGGACTCAGATGGCACTTTTGATGAAAACCTATATGCCGATTACAACCTCAACTACTTGAATAACCTTGGTTTGGATTTGCCAGCTGCTGACCCTAACCAGATTTATGAAGATGTTGTGAATGGAACGTGGGCGCCTTATGCTCTTGCATCTTATTCTCAAGAGAATGCTGGTGCTTATGCTAATAATGCAGCTCCGCTTTTAGGTTTGATTAGTATGACGAACTACAACCGATCATCAACTGATCCGATGGGATCAATATGGCAGAGCACCCCATTGGCGATCACAAACACAGCTCGCCCGCTTGCTCGTCTCGATCGCTTGAACAGCGTTGATATCGTGTTTACTTCAGATAAATCGAAGTGGACCCGTTGTCCAGTACTCGAAATGCAATCTAATCCTGCATTGGCGCAAGGTTTTGCACCAACTGACAGATACGTGAAAAACCAATTGCGCCGTGCGCCTTCTGTAGATAAAAATGGTAGAAGAGCAGGTCAAGAAGGCTACAACGATGCAGAAGGTACATTAAATGGTCTTCAGCCAACAGGTATGGGCTGGTTCCCTGGTTATGCAATTGACGTGCATACCGGTGAGCGCCTCAACATGGCCTTCGGTGAAGATTCATGGTTAGCAAGTGAAAATGGTCGCGATATGATTTGGAACCCAACCGGAAACTTTACAAGTCCTGATGGTACCCAAAACTTCTTCGGTGGTCAACATTGGATTTATGTATTCAGAAACGCACAGTTTGAACAAGTAACCTCTAGTGGTCTGACCTTGATGCCTCGTTATGATCAGGGACAAACCTTCTACAATATTGCGACAGCTACTAACTTCAATGGAGCATTGACTGCAACATCTAGCAACCTCAATAATTACAAAGCACTGTGGGCCAGTTGTTCATGGATCGGTTCAGCTATCAAGATTAACGAATCGGTTCCATTCTTGAGTGTTGAACAAGGTTTGATTCCGAATGAGGCACGTGTAAGCATTCGTGTATCACGTACATACAAGAGATGGTCTTCGACTACTCCAACACTCAACAACCCTGATGCCAACGGAGCTGTAAATGGTTGGAGAAACTTGTACCGCTTTAGCACCAAAGGTTACAACCCGACTGTGCTCACTGGTGAAGCATTGGAAGATGAGTTGAACGAAATCAACGTTGTTCCTAATCCTTACTATGCTTTCAGCACCTATGAAACAAGTAAGCTGGACAACAGAGTGAAGATTACCAATCTTCCTCAAGTTTGTACCATCTCTATCTTCGATATGAACGGTACACGCATTCGCCAATTCAGAAAAGCAGACCCTACTACTTCACTTGATTGGGATTTGAAAAATGAAAAGAATATCCCTATCGCAAGTGGCACGTACATCATTCACATTGAAGTACCAGGTGTTGGTGAGAAGATTTTGAAATGGTTCGGCGTAATGAGACCAGTAGACTTGGATCGTTTCTAATTATTAAACAAAAGATTTCAGAAAGAAAATATGCTTATGAAAAGGCTTTCAATCATAGTATTAGCGGCAATGACATCATTAACGAGCTTTGCTGGTAATCCCGACCGTGCAGGTTCTGCTGGTGCTGGCCACCTTTTGGTTAACCCTTGGGCTCGCACCTCGGGCATGGCTGGCGCTTCGATGGCTTCTATCAACGGTATCGAGGCCTCGTTCCTCAATGTTGCTGGACTTGCCTTCACAAGAAAGACAGAAGTGTTATTTACCAATACCAACTATTTAGTAGGTACTGGTATTCGCCTCAATGCTTTTGGACTTGGACAAAAGGTTGGTGAGTCAGGTGCTCTCGGTATTTCTGTTGCCAACATGAATTTTGGTGACCTCGAAATCACTACAGAAGACCTCCCAGAAGGCGGTATTGGTACTTTTTCACCAAACTACACAAACATCGCCTTGTCCTATGCTAAAGGGTTTTCCAATAGCATCTATGGCGGTATTACAGTAAGAATGATCTCTGAAGCCATCTACAACGTGCGCTCTCAAGGTTTCTCATTCGATGCTGGTATCCGTTATGTAACCGGAGAAAGAGACAACGTCCGTTTTGGTATTGCCCTTAGAAACGTAGGCCCTCCTATGAGATACAACGGTGACGGTTTGAGCATTGCTGCTACAATCCCAACCAACGGTACCAGTCTCACGGTAGAACAACGTTCTGAGAGATTCGAATTGCCTTCTTTGGTAAATGTTGGATTTGCGTATGACTTTCTTTTTGGTGAGAAAATGAAACTCACTGCTGATGGTCAGTTTACGTCAAACTCTTTCACCCGTGATCAGCTTGCATTTGGTGCACAATTCGGATTCCGCGAGCGTTTCTTCCTAAGAGGCGGTTACGGCACTGAAATCGGCGCTGGTGAAAAGGCAACAGTATTCACAGGTCCAAGCTTCGGTGGAACAATTCAAGTACCTTTTGGACAAAACGGTTCAAACATTGGTCTTGACTATAGCTACAGAGCTACCAATCCATTCAATGGTGTTCATAGCATCGGTTTGCATATTACCCTTTAAGAAAATTTTATATCTTTGTTGTGTTGAGAACCCCAATCTTTGGGGTTCTCTCTTTTTTAGTAACATTCATTAAATTTAAAGACCATGGCATCACAAGTAGCATACTACACCGCCGAAGGACTTAAAAAGCTGAAAGAAGAATTGCATCAACTTAAAACGGTTGAGCGTCCTAAAATTTCCGCTCAAATTGCTGAAGCGAGAGATAAAGGAGATTTATCGGAGAATGCTGAGTATGATGCTGCGAAAGAAGCACAAGGGTTGCTCGAAGCGCGCATCGCTAAAATGGAAGATCTGGTGGCCAATGCTCGCCTCGTTGATGAATCACAACTCGATAATTCCAAGGTCTTTATTTTATCCAAAGTAAAAATCAAAAACCTCAATAATAACGCTGTTCTCGAATACACTTTGGTCGCGGAGAATGAAGCCAATTTAGCTGAGAAAAAGATATCTGTCGACTCTCCTATTGGCAAAGGATTACTCGGAAAAAAAGTTGGAGACGTGGCCGAGGTTCAAGTTCCTGCCGGTAAACTAAAACTCGAAATCATCGATATCAATCGTTAATGGCTACAATTTTCTCAAAAATAATTGCCGGCGAAATTCCCTGCTACAAGGTAGCGGAGAACGATAAATTTCTTGCCTTTCTCGATATTCTTCCAGTTGCGAAGGGGCATTGTCTCGTCATTCCAAAAGAAGAAATAGACTACTATTTCGATATGGATAATGATGCTATTGCTGAGATCAACCAATTCGCTAAAGAGGTAGCACTAAAGATTAAAAAAGTTGTACCCTGCCTGAAGATTGGGGTAGCTGTGATTGGCCTTGAAGTTCCTCATGCTCACATACACCTCATTCCGATGAATAGCATAGGTGATATTAACTTTCAAAAGGAGCGAGTCAAGATGACTCCTGAAGAGTTTTCAAAGCTTGCAGAAGAAATTAAAAACGCCTGATAAACAGGCGTTTTTTTTATCTTGTTTTTTGCATTAATGCATATTCTTTGGCAAAATATGTAAGGATGATATCCGCACCCGCTCGTTTAATACTCAAAAGCATTTCCGGCATCGCTTTATTATAATCTATCCATCCTTTTTCACCCGCAGCTTTTAGCATCGCATATTCACCGCTCACATTGTAGGCGCTGACTGGTAGCTCTGTATTCGCCTTGAATAATGCGATTACGTCAAGGTAGCATAAGGCAGGTTTCACCATAATAAAATCCGCACCCTCTTCCGTATCCAAAACAAGCTCTCTAAGGGCCTCCATTTTGTTTGCAGGATCCATTTGATAAGTCTTCTTATCACCGCTTTTGGGTGCACTATCCAATGCTTCTCTAAACGGCCCGTAATAGGCGCTTGCATACTTTGCAGTGTACGACATGATACTAACATTGGTGAATCCAGCTTCGTCCAAGGCTTCACGAATCACACCTACACGTCCATCCATCATATCGCTTGGCCCAACGATGTCAATGCCCGCCTCTGCCTGTTTCACAGCCATCTGAGCTAAGATTGGCAATGTCTCGTCATTCACTATCTGCCCATCACGCACAAGTCCATCATGTCCGTCGCTGCTATATGGATCCATCGCGACGTCACTCATCAAAACAATGTCAGGAAAACGCGTCTTAATTTCACGAATGGCCTTTAGATAAAAATTATCGTCGCTCCAACTGTACGTCGCATGTGTATCCTTCAACTTATCATCGATCGCCGGGAACAAAACAAACGAACGCAAGCCCAAAGAAATGCACTCCTCTATCTCGTTACAAAGAAGATCCAAACTCCATCTATAGATGCCAGGCATGGAGTTGATCGATATCTTCTGATTGCTGCCATCCACCAAGAACAGCGGATATATTAAATCAGTAAGGGAAACTTGCGTTTCCCTTACCATATCTCTTATAATAGCAGACTTTCTATTTCTTCTAGGTCTGATATTCATTATTGAATTGCAGTTTCAATTTCAGACTTCAATTCATCAAATTGTTTTTGGTTATCTTGAATCGACTTCAAAATATCCTGATCTTTTGCGTCATCTCCAAATGGATTTTCAGCACCTTTGACAATATCCTCTACAGTCGGCAACATCTTTACATTGCTCATCCAGTCGCTCAATTTCGACTTGAGTGATTCGATGTCACTTAATTGAGACTTTACGCTTGTGTAAGTTGCAGTCTTTAATGAATCGGTTGATAATGTGCTGTCAGCGCTAAGTTCAGTAATCCTGGCACTCAACTCATTCATTTTTAAATCAACGAGTGAATCCAAATTTGCTTTCGACTTCAACATCGTTTCTTGAATGGTGCGTGCTTGCTTGAGTTGCTCACTTTCTGCACCAGCGCATGCTACGAGAGCCGCTACAGCAAAAAAGAAAGAGAAAATTTTAACGGTTGTTTTCATTGCTATTTTTATTTGTTGGTTTCTGCTTCTTTGGAACCAAGTCTATCCCTGATGTTCCCCAAGGATGACATTTTGAAATCCTCTTTACTCCTAGCCACATACCTCTCAGCGGCCCCCACTCCTCTATCGCTTCCTTCGCATATTCGCTGCAGGTAGGATAATGCCTGCAATTGCTTCCAAGCAATGGAGATATCACCATTTGATAAATCCGAATAGGAAAAACAAAGAGTTTTTTCAAAGGTTCTATTTGCAGGGCAAAATTAAAAACTAAATAGACTCAGAATCAAAATTTATCTAAAATCAAATACCCTGACACCAATGCTGCAAAAATGGAAAGGGAGATGTTCCAGCTTCTGTTAGTCAAAGCCGACCAACGCAGGGCAACCCACGATAGAGCCAGAATAATTGACAGCACCAAGAGCTGACCCAATTCTACCCCGCAATTGAAATAAAATAGTTGAGCCACCCAATTCGCATTTCCCTCGTACATCATTCTAAAATAAGAAGAGAAACCCATCCCATGAATGAGCCCAAAACCGGTGGTTACAATATAACGAACGTAGATGTTTCCTGTGCCCTTATAGAGAATATTGGAAACAGCGGTTATAAAAATTGTAATTGGAATTAAAAGCTCGATCAAATTGGAGTTAAACCGAATGACACCAGAGGCTGCCAATGCCAGAGTCAAACTATGTCCAAACGTAAACGCCGTTACCAGAATCAACAATTTTCGCCAATCTGAGATTGTAAAAGGAGCGCTCATGGCCAAAATAAAAAGCATATGATCATAGCCTTCTAAATCGGTGATGTGTTTAAAGCCTTCAATAAGTTCATTCATAAAGCAGCAGATTTATTTATGCTTTTTGAACATCTTCTTCTTTTGCTTAAAATTCTTATGTTTATTCTTTCTGAAATTATCAGATTCGAAGTCTTGAAACTTATTTCCTTGAATAGTTTTTACAGCATTTAATTCGATTGCGCCTTCAATTCGGATTTTTCCTCCACTCAATAGCGCAAGGTCTTTGAGAATTACATCATCTGTTACTGTATTTCTATTCCAGTTGAGCGAATTTTGTTTCATCAAATTTGCGATTGCAAGTGAGAATGCTTTTCGCTCGTCGCCATCTTCCATTGCAAGACATTTCTCAATCATCTTTTCGACATAGCGGCCATAATGTCCAAATCTCACGTCGCCCTTCGGATATGACATACGTGCAGGCGGTGCGTCTAACTCTTCTGGATTTGGGATAGGATAACTTGAATCTACGTCAAGTTTGAAGTTTGACATGATGTAAAGGTGATCCCAAAGTTTATGATTGAAATCTTCTATATCTCGCAAATAAGGGAATAACTGACCCATCACGGATAATATAGCTTTCGCGCATTTATTGCGCTCTTCACGATCCTCAATGGTCGCCGCGTATTCTACCATCTTTTGAATATTCCTTCCATACTCAGGAATAATCAAATCAGGACGATTGCTATTATATGGCTGAAATTTTACAACTTCGTTTATTGTCTCCGACATA
>CANGVZ010000010.1 GCA_947457285.1 Flavobacteriales bacterium
ATCCTTGTTTCGAGTACACCAATACAGGGTCGGCACCAGTACTTTATACAGTAAGGCTCATTTCAGAGAGTTTTCAGCTTTGCACGGATACAATGACCTTGGATATAATTGTAAGCCCGCAACCTTTGGCAGCTTTTGCCTTGAGTTCTTATGAATCTTGTTCGGCGCCAGTAGTGGTTTCAACATCCAACGCCTCGAGTTTTGCAAACGGTTATCAATGGCTTTTGGATGGAAATCCCATTTCAACCTCGACTAATACATCATTTGAACTGGTAGAGGTTGGAAGCTATCTGACTACGCTTATAGCAAGCAATCAATTCGGCTGCACATCAGAAGCAGAGGTGGAGTATAATATTTATCCTGTACCAGATATTTCCTTTACTTCTCCGGATGCGAGTGGTTGTGTTAGTCTATTGGTTGAGTTTAACAATACATCGACAGGGGCGGCAACCTATACCTGGGATTTTGGAGACGGAGAGGTACAAACAGGCCAGCAAGTTGCTCATATCTACGATGAACCCGGAAGTTATGATGTTTCGGTAACAGGCACATCCGTCAATGGCTGTACTTCGTCATTGACTTTGACGAACTATGTGAACGCATATGCCATTCCATTTGCTAGCATTTATATTGAACCCCAAAACACGAATATCTACGAACCTACCATTGTTTTTTATAGCATTGGAACGGAGGCAGAAACATATCGTTGGAGTTTTGGAGATGGTAATTTCGCTTTCGAGCCTGCTGTAGTGCATACTTATGAAGAAGGTGGAGTATATCCAATCAGCTTAGTTGTGGAATCGGGAGAAGGTTGCAGAAGTGAAGCTGTTTCATTAGTTACGATTGAGGATATCTTCAACCTTTACGTACCCAATGCATTTACCCCAGACAGAGATGGAATCAATGAGTTTTTCCTACCCAAATTGACAGGAAAGGTGTTCATCGAAAAGTATACATTCAGGGTGTTCGATCGATGGGGAACGGTGCTCTTTGAAACGAACGATACCGAAGAGCCATGGCTTGGTGACGTAAGAGGAGGAGAGTATTACGCAAAAGACGAAGTTTACAATTGGCAGGTAGTAGTTCAGTTAAAAGGCGTAGATGACGAAAGGATATATTCAGGGCATGTTTATATGATTCGATAAAAGAATTACTTACTTTTGACCAAAGATTGTACAATTATGTGGCGTGAAATCGACAACAAACTGGTTCGAGAATTTAGATTTAAGGACTTTCAAGAAGCGTTTACTTTTATGACGCGTGTTGGATTTATTGCTGAAAAATCAAATCATCATCCTGCCTGGTTTAACGTGTATAATTACGTCAGAATAGAACTCAGCACACATGATGCGGGAGATATCGTAACCGATAAGGATAGAAAGCTCGCATTGGCAATCGACGAGATCTTACAATAACAAATTAACCTTTTATAGCTACTTTCCTTTTTTTAGAAAGAGGATTGATATACCTTTGCCGCGCACAAACATTAGAGGTTTGTGCAGTCAACCTGCAATTATAATGACTGAAACGATGGATAAGGCCAACGTGGCCTCATTGACAACCAGAATGTCTACTTTCGACCACGAACAGGTCGTGTTTTGCCAAGACAAGGCCACAGGCCTCAAGGCGATTATAGCAATTCATAATACTGTATTAGGTCCTGCCGTGGGTGGTACCCGCATGTGGGCTTATGCTTCTGAAGACGATGCCGTCACCGATGTGCTTCGCTTGTCAAGAGGAATGACCTACAAAAATGCTCTTGCAGGGCTCAATATTGGCGGCGGAAAAGCTGTTATTATTGGCGATGCGAGAAAAGATAAGAATGAGGCGCTTATCCGACGATTCGGAAAGTTTGTAGATAGCCTGGCAGGGAAATACATTACCGCAGAGGATGTTGGTATCTCCACAAAAGACATGGAGTATGTGAAGCAAGAGACTGACCATGTTGTTGGTTTACCAGATTACCGTGGCGGAGGTGGAGATCCAAGTCCGGTCACTGCCTATGGAGTTTACATGGGCATGAAAGCCTCTATGAAAGAACTTTCAGGAAATGACTCTTTATCGGGAAAGAAAATCCTTGTGCAAGGTGTAGGTCACGTAGGCGAATATCTCGTTTCTCATCTTGTAAAAGAAAATGCTGAAGTGATTATCTCCGATATTTACGAAGACCGCGTAAAAGCCGTGGTTTCAAAATATGGCGTTAAGGCAGTGGATGTGAGCGAAGTGTACCATCAGAAAATTGACGTTTACAGTCCATGTGCGCTCGGCGCAACTGTCAATGACGAGACATTGGCCAAGCTTACATGTAGTATTATTTGCGGTGCTGCCAATAATCAATTGGCAAACGAGCAAATACATGGAGCCGAGGTTCAAAAAAAGGGAATCTTATACGCCCCTGATTATCTTGTAAATGCCGGAGGAATTATCAATTGCTATTGGGAAATTATTGGATACAGCCGAGAAGCTGCATTCGCTCAAGCCCAAGGCATTTATGACAAGACTTTGGAGATTTTCTCCAAATCAAAATCAGAAAATATTCCAACATATTTAGCTGCTAATCTTCTCGCTGAGGCAAGAATCAATCAAATCGGTAAAATCAAACTCTCTTATTAATTAAATATCATCGCGTATGTTAAACAGAAGGCACATAAGGATAAAGGTATTGCAAATCCTCTTTGCCTATTATAGTGACGAAAAGCCAAATGTCGCTTCTTATGAAAAGATGCTTTTCGAAAGCGTTGATCGTTTCAGAGAATTATACATCGCTTTGATTCAGCTCACAGCGGAGATGCAAAGTCTTGCCATCGAGAAAATCGAGGCTGGTAAGAATAAAAAACTACCAACCAAGGAGGATTTGTATCCAAACACAAAATTTGTCACAAACAGCCTCCTTAGAATCCTTGCCAACAGCAGAAAGCTAGATCAAGCTTCTAAAGAGATTCATATTCGTTGGCAAGACAATAAAGACTTGTTGAAGCAAGTTTTCAAAATGCTCATGGAGACCGCTGACTACAAAGAATACATGTCTTCCAAAGAAAGAGGCTTCGAACACGATCGTGAATATTTACTGCGTTTTTTCCGTCGTCATATCGTTAACTATGAACCTGTTCATGAGTATCTTGAAGACCAAGGCATCTTCTGGAACGATGACCTCGACTTGAGCGCCAGCATGGTGCTGAGAACACTAAAGCAGGTAAAAGAAAACGATGATGATTTAGAGTTCTTGCCATTATGGAAAGATCCTGAAGATGAAGATAATTACTGCAAAAAACTCTTCAGAAAAACACTTGCCCTTGGTGAGGAAAATCAAGCTGTGATCGCAGAGAATACACCCAATTGGGAGGCTGATCGCATCGCACTTATGGATATGATTATCCTCAAAATGGCTTTTGCCGAGGCCCAGACGTTTGAATCTATTCCTGTAAAAGTGACAATGAATGAGTACATCGAGTTGTCAAAGTATTACAGCACCCCAAATAGTAGTGCATTTATCAATGGAGTATTGGATTCCATAATTCCAAAAATGATGCATGATGGAAAAATTAAAAAAGTAGGAAGAGGCCTCTTAGAAGAGTAATTCTATCTATTTAAATGAAAACATTAATAGCCATCTCAGGTGCCACAGGTATTGGTAAAACTGAGATGGCTATTCTTTTAGCGAATCATTTCAATACCGAAATTATCTCCGCTGATAGCCGACAATTTTTTAAAGAAATGAATATTGGTGTGGCCCGACCATCAATAGAGGAGCTGTCGAGGGCAAAACATCATTTCATAGCACATATCAGTATTCATGATACATTCAGCGCAGGTCAATTTGAAATAGCGGCGCTCCAAAAATTAGATGAAATTTTCGCAACGAATGACTATGCCATTTGTGTCGGTGGTAGTGGTCTCTATTTGGATGCCCTTGTCAATGGACTCGATGATTTACCGAGCGATCATTCGGTAAAGAATAAGTATTCGGACTTCCTTCAAAAAAATGGAATTCAGGCTTTACAAGAGTTGTTGAAAGAGAAAGACTTTCATTACTTTGAAAAAGTCGATTTGTCAAACCCACACCGACTAATAAGGGCTCTTGAAGTTATTGAAATCACCGGCAAATCTTACACTTCGTTGAGAACCGCCTCCATAAAGAAAAGAGATTTCAATGTGAAAACGTTTGTTCTTACTGCTGAACGTGATTTTATCTACCAACGCATCAATAAAAGGGTAGATACAATGGTAGAACAGGGATTACTCGAAGAGGCAAAAGCGCTTTATCCTTATCAGCAATTAAATGCTCTCAACACAGTCGGATATAAAGAGCTTTTTGACGCTTGGAACGATAACACTGAAGTGTCAGCAGCAGTTGAACTCATCAAACAACATACACGCAACTATGCAAAAAGACAAGAGACATGGTGGAGGAGAAATACCAGTGTTTCTTGGATAAAGGTTGATCAAAGTAGCAGTGCCTTTGATCATATAATTGACCAAATCTGATTGATTTAGCCTTCCATTCCCTCTGAGTTCTGTCGCGTGTTTTTTCTTCTGAATAGAGAACTATCCATTTTACCAAACTTCCAACTTACTTGAATTCTCCACAACTGGGGATCGCGACGTCGCCATGATTCTTGTATGAAAAATTCACTTTCACTAAATGTCTCCGTAATTCTCGTTGCCAACACATCGCTCACACTAACAGTAACAGAAAGTGTTTTTTTCAAAAACTCCTTTCTTAAGGATACATCCAATCCATATTGAGGTTTTACAAAACCCTGCACAGTATTTTCAGTTCCTCCAAATCCACCGCGGCCGCCGCCACCGAAACCGCCAAAACCACCACCACCGCCGCCGCCGCCTCGTTCAGTTCCTCCCACGTTGAGTGCGCGTCGACTACTATAGTCGAAATTAGCTTGAAATATATACTGCTTAGGTAGTTTAAAGATAAAATTAGTCTTCACCCAATAGGTGGAAACATTGTTGGTCAAATTGACATCAATATTGCTTCCATTGATCGTGCTGTTATACAAATTAAAATTGGTAGTGACATCCAACCATGATTTTAATGTGGCGCGATAAACTAACTCCAATCCAGCAGCTGTGCTCGTTTGAGCGTTGTCGTAAGTAGTAATAATAACGTCTTGATTCAGTATGGTAGAAAATTCATTTAATAAATAACGCACTGTTGTATTATCTGTGTACCTGTAATAAACCGAACCAATAAATGTGTTTTTATTTGAAAAGGTGTACTGATAGCTCAATTCAGCTGAATATGTGAACTCAGGCTTCAGAGAAGGATTTCCGCGTGACACATTTAGAGAATCACTATAGTCTGTAAATGGAATAAGCTGCATAAATGAAGGTCTATTAACGCGACGATTTAATGCGAGCTGTATGTCTTGCTTTTCGTTGATTACGCGCGTGATATAAGCCGATGGAAACAAACTAATTGGAAAAACATTTTTGAAGGTGACATTGGTATCGATCAATTCACCTCGGTAATCGCTGGATTCAGCGCGCAAACCAAACTGCGTTTTCCACTTTTCCCCATCTCTTGCTATGTTGGAGTAAACGGCAAAGACTTGATCCAAGAAACGATAATTAACTCCCAAAGCAGTCTTATCTACAAATATTCCATCTTCTTTAAAGAAATTAGAATACTCACTTCTAAAATTTCTAATTGCCGCACGTGCTCCAAGCTCTAGACGATATTTGTCTTGAATACGATCTTCGTAGTCTACTTGTGCGGTATATAATTCTTGTCCACCTTCTCCTATCTGTAGTTGCTCCGATCGGAAGCCATTATCGTAGGCATTTAGATATTGTCCTTCAAAATCACTTGCTATCAAGTTAAAGTTGATATCTGCATTTAACTCACGTCCTTCTTTTGCATAAAGCCTCTTGTAAAGCAAGCTGGTTCCTGCATTTCTGAACTGACGATTGGTTACCGAGTTCCGATAGTAAAAGCTTAAAAGGCTTTCATTAAAACTGCTTAATGTGTCGGTTGAGGTTTCTAGATAATCTGTTGGGTTGAACTGACCATTGGTATAGCTTTGAGACAAAGTCAGCGTATTTCTGTTGTCAATGAACCAGTCAACTCCTATTTTCCCATTTAAAAAATATCCAACATTGTCGTTATTCTGAGTTTGATTAAGAAAAGTGATAGGTGTTTGTGTCAAGTCTGTTCGTTCGGTATAACCATAGGTCACATTTTTTCTTCTATTGTAATTTCCGTTTACAAAGAAGTTGAACTTACCCTCTCGAAAATTGAAGTCCAATCCACTGTTTACACGACCTCTTCGATCCACACCCGCACGTACGCTTCCATTATAACCAGTAGAGCGGTTATTTTTCATTACAATATTGATAATCCCGCCACCGCCGCCGCTAGCATCATATTTGGCCGAAGGGTTGGTAATGATTTCTACTCGTTGTATAGCATCTGCTGGAATTTGATCAATTGTAAGCGTTGTTGGTCTGCCGTCTACAAATATCTGTGGGGCAGCATTTCTTAATGATACATTTCCGTCGATATCCACTTGAAGCGATGGAATGTTGCGGAGCACATCTTCTCCAGTTCCACCTGCGTTCATGGGGTTCTTATCCACATCATATACACGCTTATCAAATTCGAGGCGAAAGGCGGAAGATTCGGCTTCAACCACCACGGCTTTCATGGCCTCTTCGGGATTGAGCTGGATATTCCCTAAGTCTTTTTCTACGGGGCCAAATCCACTGGCGGTGAGTTTAAAACTGATTTGCTTTTTTTCATATCCAATGATTTGGATGTCCAAAACGAGGTCTTGATTTACAGGGATTTTATCAATCGAAAAATCACCATTCGCAGCCGTGAGAGCGCCATTTACAAGCTCTTCTATTGTGCTGTCGCCTCCAATTTTTTTCAATTTGATGACCTTGACAATGGCGTATTCTATAGCATTTTTATCGTCGCCGAGTACTTTACCGTAGACTTTACCAGGAGGTGGACCTTGGAAATTGCCGCGTTGTTGGCCGAATAGAATATTAGCGAAGAGAGATATAAATAAGACTAAACTTAAATGCTTCATTTGCAGGTTTCAAGACCGAAAGACTCGTCTTTCGTAATTTGGTTTAATAAACAGGTGTGCAAATATCGAAACCTTCCTGTTACTGAAAAGTTTATTTTTCATAACATTTGTTGTCTCTAAATTCGCGGCATGACAAGACAGATTCCATTTTCACCTCCTCGAGTCGACGATAAGACCATTGAAGCAGTTGTAAGCGTGCTAAAAAGCGGCTGGATTACTACTGGTCCAAAAACAAGAGAGTTGGAGTCAAAAATCAATGAATATTGCGGAAGCACGCATAGCCTTTGCCTCAATTCATGGACAAATGCCTGTGAGCTCGTGTTGCGTTGGTTTGGAGTTCAAGCCGGAGACGAGGTATTGGTGCCTGCTTATACCTACGCGGCTACAGCCAATATTGTCATTCATCTCGGCGCCAAACCTGTCTTGGTAGATTCGCAAGTTGATAACTGTCTTATCGATTACCAAGCCCTTCAAGCGGCTATTACGGATAGAACAAAAGTGATTATGGCAGTGGATATCGGTGGCCTACCAGTAGACTATGATCGAATAATGGACATTGCCAAACACGAATCCCACCAGTTTATTGCGAAGACAAAGGAACAGGAGATGCTGGGGCGAGTGCTGGTTCTTTCGGACGCCGCTCACTCCTTTGGAGCTATGTATAAAGGAAAAAGAGTAGGTGCGCAGACGGATGTTGCAGGATTCTCTTTTCATGCAGTAAAAAATCTCACCACCGCCGAAGGGGGAGCGATTACGTTTAACCTTCCAAATCCATTTGACAATGGTGCCATTCGCGCTGCGATGAATATCTCAGCACTTCATGGACAGACTAAGGATGCGCTTTCTAAAACTCAGGCCGGTCAATGGCGATATGATATTATTGAAGCAGGCTATAAGTGCAATATGACAGATATCCATGCCGCAATTGGTTTGGTAGAATTCGAGCGTTATCAGGAAACACTGGACAAGCGAAAAGAAATTTGTGATAGATATACTGCGCAGTTACAAAAGTCAGGTCACTTCATTCTGCCGTCATTTGCGACAGATAACGCACTCTCGTGCTATCATCTTTATCAGCTTCGTATCCGCAATGCCAGCGAGATGCAGCGGGATGAAATCATTCGATTAGTCGCAGAAAAAGGCATTTCTACGAATGTTCACTTTCAGCCGCTGCCTCTGTTTTCATTTTATAAAAACCTGGGTTATAAAATGGACGATTATCCAAATGCCTTCAATTTTTATAAATCAGAAATTTCACTTCCAGTGTATTACGATCTTTCATTGGATGATGTCGACTTCATATGCGCGCAAATCATTGATGCGGTTAATGTTGTGATGCAATGAAAAGACTTTTTGACATCTTGTTCTCATTGATTGTATTGGCGTTTGCTGCGGTGCCGTTTGTTTTCATTGCCCTCGCAATTGTTTTTGATTCCAAAGGAGGTGTCTTTTTCCATCAAGAGCGGGTGGGTTTAAATGGAAAGCATTTCTTCTTGCACAAGTTCAGAACAATGCGACCTGCAACTGAAAAGCTCGGACAACTCACTGTGGGAACAAGAGATCCGCGAATTACAGGTATAGGTTATTTTCTTAGAAAATATAAATTGGATGAGCTTCCGCAGTTATTCAATATACTGAAAGGTGAGATGTCAGTAGTTGGACCTCGCCCCGAGGTCCCTAAATACGTGGCGATGTATAATGAACAACAGCGAGTAGTCTTGACCGTTAAGCCCGGACTTACTGATTTCGCGTCGATTGATTTTGTGGATGAAAATGCCTTGTTGTCTGAATCAGAAAATCCAGAAAGAACTTATATTGAGGAGATTATGCCTCTGAAATTAAACTTAAACTTGAAATATGTTCGTGAAATGTCTTTAATGACGGATTTACGTATCATAGGAGGAACCTTTTCGGCGATTTTTCTTAAGAAAAGAAAATAAACTAGACAACTTAATGGAGTAGTGCACGTCTTAAGAGTGAAGCGTAACCTTAATTAACCATGACTAGAGTCCTATTGTGTCTCTTCTCTATATTGTATTATTTCCCTGCCCACACTCAGTTTACGGAAGTCTCTTCGAGTTATGAGATTTTCATTATTCAGGAAGGAACGATGTGGGGCAATGGCGCTTCTTTTTACGATTTTAATCATGATGGCTGGGATGATTTGACGACTGCAGATGGCAGCGATGCAATTCGATTTTTTATTAATAATTCTGGTTCGCTTCAGCCAGCGAGCTTCTTTATCAATTTCACTTTCAGTGGACAGATCATCGGATTGGTTTGGTTTGATTACGATAATGACGGAGATGAGGATTTATTAGTCAGTCAATGGGGTGGCCGGCTTTTACTTTTTGAAAATGACGGATTTTTTAATTTCACCGAAAGAGGAGCAGAAGCAGGATTTCCACTTGTAGCTTATAATCATTTTGGAATCGCCTGTGCGGATGTTGACAAAGATGGATTTCTAGATTTTGCAGTCGCCAAGTATTACAATCCGGCAAACCAATCAAGTCTTTTATTCGGTACGCGTTTTTTCCACAATAATGGAGATGGTACGTTTACGGATACCACCGATACCGTAGGCTTACTAAATGGTCCTTTGCCTACATTTCAGCCTGTATTTTTTGATGCGAATGAAGATGGTTGGCTAGACATGTACCTTGTGGTAGATCGCTATCAATTTCCAAACAGGCTCTATCTCAACAATGGTGACGGCACTTTCTCTTTAAACCAACAATTTGGATTAAATATATCGATCGATGCGATGTCGTGCACAATGGGTGATTATGACAACGACCAAGACGTAGATATTTTCGTGGCCAACACTCCTCCCGGTAATTATCTCATGAAAAATAATGAAGGAGTGTTTAGCAATGTAGCAACAGAAGCCGGAGTTGCAGTAAATCAAGTTTGCTGGGGATCGAATTGGTTGGACTATGACAATGACAGTTACCTTGATTTATTTGTTGGAAACACCAATCTCGCATTTACAAGTGTCGCCAATCGCTGGTTTGTAAATAACCACGACGGGACCTTTACTGATACACCTTCACTTTTTGGTCCAATCAATGATCTTGACCCAACCTTTTGTTCCGTCATGGGCGACGTCAACAATGATGGATATTACGATTACTACAACAACAATAATGACCCCCGGCCTTGTCGTTTCTGGCTCAATGATGGGGGAGAAAACAATTACCTTTCTCTTTCATTTGAGGGTACTATATCCAATAAAAATGCCTTTGGAACAAAGGTAAATTTATATGCCAATGGCAATGCTTATGTCAAGCACACCCATTGCGGAGAAAGTTTTCTCGCACAAAACTCTTCAAAGGAAATTTTTGGATTGAATAATTTTTCTATCGTCGACTCTATTGTGATTACTTGGCCCAGAGGCTTGGTAGAACGCTATTACAACCTTGATGTCAATCAGCATTTACATCTAATCGAGGGTGCTTCATTTCAAAATAGTCTTCAGTTGTTCGTAGATGATACTTCATTGTGTCCTGGACAAACATTGACATTAGATGCTGGTTCGGGTAATGCGTGGCTATGGAATAACGGCGCTAACACGAGGTATTTGGAGGTGACGGAGCCCGGCATGTACTCCTGTGAAATTTCGCACGACTTCAATATTGTTCAAACTACGAGTGAGGTTTTTGTAACCCTTCAAGAGCCGCCGATTCCAAATGAAATCGTTCAAAATATTTCCTGTTTTAATTTAAATAATGGAAGTATTGAGCTGCAAATTGATTATCCAGAACAAGTGGTAGTCGAATGGGAAAACTTAGAATACGGGCCGGTTAGAGACAGTCTTGTTGCAGGGGAATACGCTTATTCCGTGCTAAGTCAGAACGGTTGCTATTTTGAAAATTCAATTATTCTTACACAGCCTGATAGCCTTTATCTAAATTTCACAACTCAGAATGTAAGCTGTAACGGTTATGCAGACGGAGGATTTCAGATTGCAGAAATTGGAGGTGGGAGCCCTGATTATTTCATCACACTTGACCAAAGCTCAGCGCTCGCTGCGGGCGATTATTCTTTTGATTTGATTGATTTACAAGGATGCACGAAATCTTATCAATTCACAATTTACGAGCCGTCTCCCTTATCCTTGGAGCTTACAGCAGTGACGAACGATTTTAGCTCAAATATAGGAGCATCAGTGATTTCATTTGGCGGCACTGCTCCATATTCTTTCACCCTTAATGGCAATGCTATCGAGGATTCCACCTTTTATAACCTACCAGATGGTGATTATGTGATAGAAGTGATTGATGCCAATGGCTGTAGCGCTCAAAGTGAGTTTTCATTGACTTCTATTATTGAAGTTAATGTTCAAGAAAATGAAAACCAACAGCCTCTGTTCACCTTATCACCAGACGGAAAAACGCTCTTTATCCAATCTGTGGAAATTCACAGGCCAATACAAGTGCTCAATTCAGTTGGTCAACTCATTTATTCCTCAACAACAAAAGAGCCCATTCAAATGAATGAATGGGCCCCAGGAATTTATGTTATATCAATAAATAATGTGTCTGAGAAATTGATTATCAGACGTTAGTATTTTATAATTCTAAAGGTTTCTCCAATAGGAGTTTTAATGAGATAAATGCCATTGCTCAATGGACTGAGATCTATTTGACTTGCATTTTTACCTGAAAAAACAAATGCTCCCGTAGAGCTCATCAAGGTATAATCCGTTGGCTTTGAAAAATAAATGACTCCATTGGATGGGTTGGGAAACACGCTTATCAATTGATTCGATTCACTTTCTTTTACTTCCACCAATGCACCATTATTGCTGGCGTCAGGAGTGGTTTGCAAAAAATAAACCCATTCAGGCGAACCGTCAGTAAGTCGACCTAGTGAAGTGTCAGGATCCATTCCTTGCCATGAGATTTGATCTACCAACGTGATTCCATCTGGTGTAGTTACACGCAAAGCTTCCAGATTATTACTCAATCTAAAACTAGTGTGAGTTATCCCTTGAGTTTGATCTTCATCAGCCCAAAAGAGAATCCAGTCATTGGCGCCGACTGTTGTGCCAGCGGCATCAAAAAATGGCACCTGCCACTTACGTGGATTCTCTGGGTTGTCAGAGATATAATAACCTGCAAGATTCACAGGGAAATTATTTGGATTATATATTTCAAACCAGTCTTCTGTTTGACCAGCTTCGTCCGTGGCGTCGGCTACATTCACACTCAACACTTCATTGATATACAATGTAGGAGAGGGAATGATGATGAGAGAGTTGGTTGCACCAGGCGTAGGGCTATTGAATACGATTGATGTTGGTGCACCATCTGTTTGTCTGCCATAACTTTGATTCGCATTGGTCGCCACGTAATTGTAAGTATCGATAGTGCTGCCATCGTTGCCCTTTAGCGTTAGGGTTGTATTCACATTTTCAAGTATGAATGAAGCGTGATTGCCAGCCTCCATCACCTCACCATCGGCCCAAAAAAGTTTAAACTCCCCCGGTAATATCACCGTGTAAAAAGGAACATCAGATGGAAAAGTCCACTCTGATCCGTTGGAAAGTGTAACACTATATCCCGCAAGGTTTACATTGAAAGAATTTGGATTAAAAATCTCAAACCAAGGCTCATATTCGCCATTCAAATCACTCCAGTAACTGGTGTTATTCACCATGACCTCATTAATAAACAGGAGTTCTGGATCTGGAATAATTTCACCATTATCATTTTCAAAAGTGACATTGTTGAAGTACTGCCATGAATCGCAACCATCACAGGTGCGGCCGTAGCTTATATCAGGAGCCATTTGTGGAAAGGTGATACTGTCGATTACAGTAACACCATCTGGCGCGACGAGCATCACTGTTTCACCATCAATATTCAAACTAAAATCAGCATGATCTTCACCTTGTTCTGGATCGCGATCACACCAAAAAACAATGTGGCTGTTTGGCAAAACTGTAGTTGCACCTGGATTGGTGTTGGGAATAAGCCATTTATTTGGAATCAGTGGATCGTCACTCAAATAGTAACCTGCCAGGTTGGTTATTCCACCAGTGTTATAAATCTCAATCCAATCATCACGTTCAAAAAACTGATCTTGTTGACCATCTACGTTTTCCGAAACGATTTCATTGATGTAAAGATTTTGGCTATTACCAAATAGCGAGATAAATAAAAATATGAGTATAAAAATTGGTTTCATGGCAGCTAATTTACCTTTAAATACAAATAAACCCTCCGTAGGGAGGGTTTATTTGTTAAAATAATATTAAGTCTTATTTGATAGTCAAACGCAATGAATGATTGGAAATCGTTTCTTTAACAACATATACACCTCTCTCCAGTTGGGTTACATTTAATGTGATAGAGCCAGAATTCACACGTGTTCTGTAAACTACTTTACCCGTTACATCATAAATGATGACGTCTGAATTGGGAGTCATCCCAATAAGATTAATCACATCATCTGCAGGGTTTGGATACAAGCTAAACTGAGCGCTTTGAGTTTCTGCAACATTATCTACGATACAAGCCTCACAAGAAGAAAAACACACAACAGGCAACAAGACATCGCTATTGTTGGTGACGAGATTTCTATTATAGCCACCGAATCCGTCATTGACGCCGCATTCAAAAGGTACAACTTCAGTTCCTGGCCAATCGTTGCCATTGATATACTTGTAAGTTATAGATGTGTTTTCTGGAATTTCTAAAGTAACTGAATAAACGCCATTGCCTTCCAAAACCATTGGAGTTCCTGATGGGTTAAAATTATTGAAGCTTCCAGCCACGTGCACTCCCAAAGGAGATACTTCTTCATTTGTTAAATCTACTCTAAATGTAACGGAAACAGTGGGAAGAAAGACACATGCGCCGCAAGAATTAAAACAAACCAAATCAGCTGTCACGGCTTGATCCGCCACCGAAATAGCGCGATTGTATCCGCCAAATCCATCGCTTTCGCCACACTCCATAGGCACAGACTCCCATACTGTTCCATTGATGAACTTGTAAGATAATGAAGAGTTTGCATCAACAAAAACCACAGCAGAGTAAGTACCATCACCATTCGAGGCCAATTGTGTGGCAGTTGGATTCCAGTCATTAAATGTACCAGCCACAAAAACTCCCTCTGCGGCAACACTTTCATTGGACATATCGACTTGGAAAATCACCATCACTGGAATAGATGGTGTGCAATTGGCGCAACCACCAAAGCAAACGGGACCGAAAATTTCATTAGAATCACCGACTTCTAAAGTACGATTGAATTCTCCAAACTCATTTTCAATACCACACTCTGCAGGAACAATTTCTGAATTTGCCCATTCAGATCCATTTATAAATCTGAATTCAATAGTAGAATTAGCTGCTACTTCGTAAGACAATTCATAAATACCACCTCCGACTTCATTCATCACTGTACCATTCGGATTCCACCCCTGGAAGTTACCAGCGATGTGGATGCCTTGTGGACTCACAGTTTCGTTCGACATATTTACTTGAAACAATACAGTTACTGTAGAAGGCTCTACAATTGGACCGCAATCTTCGCAGCCGCTAAAGCAGACTAGATCCAAAACAAGGTCGGTTTCTCCTACAGTGAATGATCGTTGAAATCCGCCGAATCCGTCGCTAACGCCGCAAGCAGAAGGAACAGATTCCTGTAAGGGCCAGTCATTACCATTGATGTATTTCCATTGAAGTTCTGAGTTGGCTGCAACCGCTGCGGTGTATTCAAAAATTCCATTTCCAGCGTCGGTCATTGGAGTTGATGATGGGGTCCAGTCTTGAAAATTACCCGCAATGTGAACGCCATTGGCATCAACTGTTTGCTCGCTCATGTTGACACGAAAAGTGACATTTACCGTAATTGGCTCGACCGCCGGTGGGCACACAGTGCATGTTCCAAAGCAGTAAGGACCATATATCACATCCGAACCACCTGTTTCTAGGATCCGATTATTTCCTCCAAAACCGTCAGGCAGTCCACATGATGAAGGCACTGATTCTTGGAACGGCCAATCGTTTCCATTGATGAATTTAAAACTTAAATTGGCAAACTCATCCGCTGTGAATGTGTGTGAGTAAATACCATCTCCTTCATCTACCATTTGGGTTGAAGAAGGATTCCAATCTTGAAAATTACCTGCCACGTGAACTCCATTCGGAGATACTGTTTGGCCGGTCATATTCACTTTTAAAACAATTTGATTGGTTTGGGCATGAACATTGAAACCAATACATGCCATAAAAATTCCCGTAAGTAAAAGTTTAAATCTCATATTTGCTTGGTTATTGAAGTCAAATATAAGTAAGTGTACTTTGTACAATTACTATTTTAGTAACTTTTTTATAATATAGCCGTCTCGTTTAGAGATATTTAAAAGAAAGGGAATCGTTGAAACAGGATCATCTTAAAATCGCCTTTATCGTTTTGATTTGTTTTCACTATTTTAAAAGTGAAGCGCAATCACAACCTACGCAAACTTCACCTGAAATTACCGTAAATGGTACGATTCGACAAGAGAGCAATCAGCCAATTTCTAATGTAATCATCATCAATCAAAGAACAAAAACAGGAGCTTTTGGAAAATCCGACGGCAGCTATTTAGTGAAGTGTCTCAAAACTGATACACTCACAATTACATCGCTGGGTTATTATTCGAGAAATATTTGCTTCAAGGACTCGACGCTTAAGTCAGAATACAAACCAATCACATTCCTGGAAGAACGTACTCAAACCTTAGCTACAGTTGAAATCTTTGCACCCAAGGACTTAGAGCAAATTCAAGAAGAAATAAAAAGTCTTGGCTTCAACGAAGATGATTACATGTTGAGTGGTATTAACGCAGCGGCAAGTCCAATCACTTTTTTATATCAACAGTTTAGTAAAAAAGAGGCCAGCAAACGAGAGCTTGCTCGATTAGAAAATGAAGATAAGAAGAGAGCGCTTTTAAAAGATTTGTTTCATCATTATGTTGACTACGATATCATTCAGCTTGACAATAACCAGTTTGACGCGTTCATCGACTTTTTAAATGTATCGGACGATTTTTTGAAATCGAGTACACAATATGATTTCTTAATTTTTGTGCGTGATCGGTTTAAGGATTTCAAAATTGCCAATCGCAACAAAATTATATTCCAAAATG
>CANGVZ010000011.1 GCA_947457285.1 Flavobacteriales bacterium
CACAGGTCTTATTCACAAGGGTTCAGAGAGTCATCAATGGCACAGCGAGTTTAATGTTATTGGTGAAAATAGTGCTGTTCGCAAGAATGTGCTTTACGAAAACGCCGAAGAAGCCTATTTTCTTTCTGGAGCTTGGATCAACAACCCCATTTCTGATTGGCATTTGGATCGGCACGTGGTTCGCAGTTCTGTCGTTTCCAGTGAGGCATTTGATGCCATAGCCGGTCCGGTTCATGGTTTTTTTTATGATAAAAAAGAAAACCGCTTATTACTGCATGGTGACTTCGCACGTCAGCATCCCTTGTTTTATTATTCGGAAAAAGAATTTTTTGCCTTTGCGCCTTCCGTGTCGCAACTCATCGAACTCCTTAAAAAGAACAATAAACGTATCGAGCCTGATCAAGAAGGGGCCGCGCTTCTTTTGACCTTCGCTTCAATATTGGGCGACAAGACGCTAGTGAAGGGAATATGTAAGCTTTTACCGGGACATTCTCTTGAATGGCTAGACGGCAGCTTTCATGTGCGTGCAAGAAGAGACTTATTGAGGGTTAAAAGGAATTTGAAAAATCCCTCCGAGGCCATCGCACAACTCGCATCAGCATTTGAAAAGGCTACCCGTGAGATGATTGAATTTGCAACAAGGTGTGATGTGGCGCAACTCAACTTGCTTAGCGGTGGCATTGACTCACGCATGGTATTATTCGAATCAATAAAGCACCAGCCCCATGGTGACGTGCTTTGTTTTTCCAAAAGAAATTATCTCGATCACCGAATTAGTGAGCAGATTGCACAAGATTTAGCGCTTTCGTATCATTTTTTCGATCTTCATCAGGGCGAATACATGACTTATACAGAAAGCGTGGAGGAATATGACGGAACGATTAATTATCTCGCGAGTGCTCATCACCGGTTGGCTACAAAGGAGCTGCAAAAGCACTTTGGTGTAGTGGCCGCAGGACAGCTTGGAAATGAGATTTTAGCTGAGTACTTTATCCCAGAAGCAACACCCGAACGAACGTTCGGTTCTTTGGTAACATATAAGGCAGCTCTGTCCATGTGTGAAGCAGAGTTGAACAGGGCGTGGAATCAAACTCCCGATAGTGTAATATTCAAATTGTATAACAGAGGTTTCTTGTATACAAATTCTGCTGCCTATAGCACGCAGGATGCCGTGTTGTATAGCCCATTTACAAGGTCTGATTTCGTTGAGATTGCTTTGGCGTTGCACCCAGATCTGATGTCCAATCATTATATTTATCTCCAATGGATGGGAGAGAAGTATCCGCGAGCCCAGCGCTATATTTGGGAAAGATATAGAACCTTTCCAAAGGGAGGCTTGTCGCTGCATTGGGCAAAATGGAAGATGAAGGTGATGATAAAACTAATTTATGCGCGCAACAATTTTAAGAATGCCTCAATGACCCCCGTGGACGAATGGTATGCGTCATCGCAACAACTAAGAGAATTTTTTACAAGAGAATATAAAGAACATAAAAACGCTCTCGAACTGTTTCCTCAACTAAAAGCATTGATAGAGCGTGACTATGACACCATGAGTGTGATAAATAAAGGATCTGTACTTACTTTGCTAAAGGCTAGTAAAATGTATTTTTATAAGTAATGAATGTCAGAGACTACATACAAACGTTCATTCACCGAAAGGGAGTGTGGATGTTGGTAGCCAATGGAATCACAAAAGTGCTTGGTTTTGTGTCTGTGATGATCGTGACGAGACTCACAACAGAATCAGATTTCGGAGAGTATTCGTATGCATTTAACATAGTAAGTGCGTTGGTTCCATTTATGGGCTTTGGCGCTTATCAGGCATTTTTGAGGTATAGCGTTGAGGCAAGGGGTCAGGTTGAAAAAAAGGAACTTTATCGCTACGCATTTGGAAGAGGTGTATTGTTTGCAGTCATTTTGGTCTTGTTGCTATTGTTAGGCGCTCCGTGGATTTGCAATGATTTGCCAGGCAGCGAGGCTTCTTTTCGAATTGTTGCTTTTGTGATAATTACAACGCTCTTAATGGAATATGTGAAGAGCTATGCGCGAGCCATTCATCTCAATGCGATATCGGCGCGAATCGATGCGTATTATGCAATCATTCTATTAATTCTCGCCATCGTTTTGACCTACGCCTTTGGTGTACTGGGATATGCCGTGGCGGTGGCAGCTGCGCCGTTATTAGCGATTTTGTTTTTTGTAAAAAAAATGAAATTGCTAGAATTAAAGTGGAAGCCCTTTCGGGGAGATTCAAGGGGATTTTGGAGGTATGGGGTATACACCACGGTTGGGGCGTTGTTGGCGCAGCTATTCTATGCCGTAGATATTTTTATGATAGGTTCATACGTCGGAGACGATGCCACGGAAGTGGCCATATACCGAATCGCAGTGATAATTCCCTTGGCTACGTTGGTTTTGCCGGTATCCATTGCCGCCACAGACTTCGTCCGCAATGCGCAGCGCGGGGGAGATAGAGGGGCGTTGAAGACTTATATCTTGAATTATTGGAAAGTATTTGGACTGCTATCACTTATTGTACTTTTCACAATAAGTTTATTGGCGCCTCTGATATTGAATCTTTTTGGAGGTGAATATGCGCATGGTGTTGAAGTGATGCGCATCTATCTGATAGGCAGTTTGGGAGCGCATTTGTTGCGAGTACCGTTTGGCAATCTCCTTTCCGCGGTGGGCAAGGCGTCTTGGAACACGTGGATCAATGCCTTTGTATTGGTGTCTACGATTTTGCTTTGTGGTATTTTATTGCCGCTGTATGAAATCAAGGGAGCAGCGATGGCGATGGCCATCATGACCTGGGTGAGCGGATTGCTTAATGCATCTGCATTTTGGTGGTATTGGAGGGGGTTGCGGTATAGAGAGCGGTTAAACGGCGATTTGTAAAAAAAGCCGCTTCTTATATTATGGCTTTCGCTTCACTACAACGCATGCTGAAGGTATCATTATTTCCAAAATGTATCACTTTTCCAATTAGTGGGAAAGCCCATTTCCTTTTCCTGTGCTAGAGGACATTTTTTCATTAGCTCAAGAAGCTTTGATGTAAATGAATGTCCAGGGCTAATGATGTCAAGCACATATTTCATGCAGCAAAGTGCCGCGTATACCTTATATGGATATACATTCCGATTTTGAATAAAGGGCTGAGCTGTGTGAGTAGGGATTTTAATATGGGCCGTCAACCTGCGATTCCACAACCTTCCATGGTGAGCACAAATATTTCGAATATTACTGAAGGAGTGCATCCAGCTTTCAAGCACACCAGCATCGTTAAATCCATAGTACTTAGTAACAGCCTTCTTCTCAGCCCCCAACTTCAAGTTTCGAAATATGAGTGACAATAATCCAAAACTACTGACTTCAAGACTCATCCAGCTAGGTGGTTCTGGAGGATTGGTATATTTTGATTTATAGTGGTCGATAAAAGTTTCAACACTTCGATCAACCTCTTGATGAAGACGCGTGTAATCTTTAGCAAATTGAACAGAATTTCTAAATAGTTTTCCATCCAAATGCCAGTGACTTCCATTTGATAATGCCCAATTATAAATCACTTGCGTCCTCATTGAGATTTCAATCTTCTCAATTGCATCGAGCACTAACAAACGAAATTGACGATCAAACACATAAAGATTGATAATTTCATCAAATGAAATTGGTTTTTTGAAAGGATGATTCGGGTCTAAATTGTCTTGAAATGGAAACGTGTAAGCCCTTAATCGATAATAACTGATATTTGAAAGATACGACGCAGCTTTAATCTCATCGGGGATAATTAAGCCTCTGTTTTTTTAGCCTGAGAATTTGGTCTTCAATTGTAATTGGCGGTTTCTGGTAGTTCATCTAATTAAGGTTTAAGCCAGTCAAATCTCCAAAAAGCGAAAACCCGCCCAGGTGCGCTGATCTAACGAGAAGCGTGGCGGGTATTATTGAAGGCGAATATATACTCAATCTGGTGATTTGAACAAATTTTTAACAATTACTATATAACTCTAACTTCGTTATCATAAATAGAAATGAAAATCAAACCGTTCTCTTTCAAAAGATTTCTAGCCAACTTTAATTTTGGATTCATCATGGTCAAACAATACGAATGATATCGTCCCGCGGTACCAGTATTCAATACCAAACGCTGGTTGTATTCATCTTTCAGCCACTATCTTCTTTGAACTCCTCCGAACTTTGAGTGAATTTATCTCTGTCAACAAAATCCTTTCCTCTATTGCAAGTTGGATCGATGTAGATCATCTTGATCTTGCATAAATAGCTTTTTAGTAGAATTTTCAGTACCTCTAAATAGTCGCATTGGTTTTAGAGATGTTGCTCAAGACGATTTCAAGGAGCGGTAGAATATCCCACATAGAATTTGATAGCCTGCTCAAAACAGAAAGTATAGATAATACGCAGCATTTAGTTTTTCATAAAATAAAAAAGGGCTACAGTTTCCTGTAACCCTTGGCTCCAACGGAGCTCCCCAGCCTGGGCTCGAACCAGGGACCCCATGATTAACAGTCATGTGCTCTAACCAGCTGAGCTACTAGGGAATTTAATCAGAAGATCATTCTGTTTAAACTACCATTTTACTCTAGCCTCCCGAATCTTCGGGATAGAACACCGATATCACGGCTTTTGCTGAGGTTGTATTAATAAAGAACTTGTTCCTTTGAAAAGGGGTGCAATATTACACGTAAGAATTTGAAATAGCAAATTTTTTAAAAAAAATGTTGCCCTGCACTTTTCTAATCCTCCTCGAGCCATAAAGGAACTCTACGCCTTGTTGTTATTATGGGTCAGGCTGATTGTGGCTGACTGCCCAATGGCGCGATGCCTGGTCTTAAAATGGAAATGAGAATTCGGTTAAACCTGATACGGTATATTTGTTCCCAATAAGCAAGGTGCAAAATCAAATTAACTCGGATATCCATGCAATTGCAACTCTCAATCATCACTGTTAACCTCAACAATCAGGAAGGTTTAAAACGCACCATTCAGAGTGTAAGAGATCAAAAATTAAAGAATTTTGAGTTCGTCGTGATTGATGGCGTAAGTAAGGATGGAAGCGTAGAATGTATCGGGGACAATCGTGATATAATTCATACTGCCATTATCGAAAAGGATAAAGGCATTTATGATGCGATGAACAAGGGAATTGGTTTGGCGAGAGGTAAATATGTAATTTTCCTTAATAGCGGTGATTTCTTTTACAATGACAGCGTTCTTCAGGAGGTATTCGAAAAGGAACATGATGAAGATATCCTTTACGGTCATGTCTTGTCAGCCGGGAATGTTAGAAGAGTTCCAGAACGTGTTACGGCTAGTTTCATATTGAGAAGGTCGCTGAATCATCAAGGGAGTTTTATAAAAAGATCACTCTTCGATGACTTGGGCCTTTATGAGACGCGTTTCCGTTATGATGCGGACTGGGCATTTTTTATTAGGGCAATCTTGGAGAAAAAATGTTCAACCTACTACGTGGATCGCGTGATTGCGGTGTTTGAAGGTGGCGGAATGTCGAGCAAGCGCGATTTTTCTCATTATACCGAGCAGGCCGAAGTAATTCAATACGCATATCCAGAAATGCATGAATTCTACAAAGACCACATGGATTTAATTCTAATAAAAAAAGAATGGATGAATATCCAAAATAGTCGCTTGCACAAAGTAGCTTTCTTTCTTCAGAAAGTATTAGCTAAGTTTAAATGAAACAATGACTTCACATACGGTATCAATCTCGTCATTAGTGATTCCCAAACCACTCGGCACATAAAAGCCATTGCGTGCTAGTTTTTCGGCGTTGGGATATCTTTCATTTTTGAAGAGTCCCATATTTTGAAATACAGGCTGTTCGTGCATACACCAGAAGAATGGTCTCGTGCCGATTTGATTGGAACTGAGATATTTTTGCATGGCCTCGTTCAACTCTTGTGTCTCTGCGAGCAATCCATAAATCCAAAATATATTTTCGGCGTATTCTAATTGTGTAGGCTGTACTTCGAATCCTTTGATATTGCTGAGATGTGAATGATAGCGTAGTCCTATTTCTTTTTTCCGCGCGATGTGCTGGTCTATCCGTTCCAATTGGGCGAGGCCTAATGCCGCTTGCAAATTGGTCATTCTATAATTCCAACCTATTTCATTATGGACAAATCGTCTACCAGGCTCAAACGCCAGGTTGCGAAGTTTACGACATCTCTCCGCAATTTTTTCATCATCACACATGATCATACCACCTTCACCTGTAGTGATGTGCTTGTTGGGATAAAAACTGAAAGTACTTATGGTACCAAAGCTTCCACATTTTTTGCCTTTATAAGTTTGACCATGCATTTCTGCCGCGTCTTCAATCAGATAGAGATTGTATTTTTTACAAAGGTCAACAACGGGATCCATATCAACGGGAAACCCATAGATATGAACGACTAGAACTGCTTTAGTTTTTGAAGTTATCTTACTCTCAATAGCGGAAACATCCATGTTCCAAGAGGAAAGATCTGATTCTACGAGAACAGGAGTAGCACCTGCACTGACAACCGACTGCGCAGGGCTGATGATTGTAAAAGCAGGCATGATTACTTCATCGCCCACACCGATTTCGAGAGCTTTGATGCACACATCTAAAGCAGCGCTGCCGTTGCTGACAGCGATTCCGTAATTGCGGCCTACATACTTACTCATCTCACTTTCGAACTTAGCTATGAAAGGGCCTTCACTGGAAATCCAGCCAGTATCAATGCACTCGTTCAAAAGCTCTTTTTCTCGCTCGCCAAGTAGCGGCGTATTTACAGGTATAGGTTTCTGATTCATCATTATTTCTTAATTAACACCACACAAGCTCCCCATGTATTTTCCGAGAGTTTATTGCCTGTTCCAAACTCAAAGGCGTCAACCATCTCAAAGCCGGTTTTCTCTGCAAGATAGGCGATGAAGGGCAAACTGAAATGACGCATGTGATGTTCTTCTGTGAAATTGGCAATCAAATTTCCATTATGGTCTTTAATGAAAATTTCAAATTTAACGGTTACAATGTCTTTTTCAATGTGGATGATAGGTTCTGAAATACGAGTAAGTTCATACTCGTCGGTCTCCCATCGTCTTACGCGCACACTTGGCTTTTCATTATAAACAGCAGGTGAATACCAGAAATCAAAAATGAAAGGTGCGCCTGGATTCAAGTGTTGATTTACAGATTGCAAACAAGATTCAAGTGAGGAATTTGTATTCAAATAAGACATCACATGAAATAAAGAGATTGCTGCATTCATGTTGTCCTTCAAATCGAAGCGCTCGATGCTACCTTGAATGGCGTTGAAACCTTGAATGTTTTTTTGCTGGGAAAGGCGAAGCATTTCTTCGCTAAGCTCGATTCCAGTGACTCTTAAATTTTTAGAACATAAGTAGGCTGCGTGGTTGCCGCTGCCGCTTCCTAATTCCAATATATGCTTTGCATTTGGAGCATATTTGGAGAGATAGGTCATTACGAATTCACATTCTTGATCATAGTTTTTATCACGATAGATGATGTCGTAATACAAACTATATTGATTGAATTGATTTAGCACGGCGTTCTAGGTTGATGGTTTTGCGTGGATAAAAGTAATTATTCTTATCCCATTCGTGCAATTTCTTGGCCTATTGGTTGAAAATAACGATCGAAACTAAAGTGTTCGTCAAACGCTGCTTTGGCGGCACGGCTATATTTCTCGTAGTCGGCGCGAATTGTTTCAACAGCGGCATTGAAGTCTTCCAGATTCTTTACCAACTGTCCACATTTCGTCTTCTCAATGAAATCTGACATTCCAGGAAGGTCATTTACAATAATTGGAATGCCAAGTTTGAGGTATTGACTCAACTTGCCAGATGCATATAGTATGTTGGAAAAATTATCGCCATAAGAGTCATTGTAAATTGCCACTCCAATATGAGCAGAACTGAGCAAGGCCTCTAAATCCTGATATTTTACAGGGTCTAATGAAAAACACACGTTCATAGCATTTTCCATTTTCAACGACTGGAAATAAGGTGTTTTTGAATCGTCAGAATTCCTGCTGTGAAAAATCAAAGTATAATTATCATTTTTTTTAGCCTGCTGAAGCAGTTCCAGACTGTGAGTGGCAGGGGAGATCATACCCGCTGAAAGCACGATGAATCGGTCTCTGGGTAGTTGGAATTTTTCATGAAGAAAGAATTCTTCATTCGATCGAGTCTTGGCTTCGCCCCTGGGTGCATTTGGCAAAAAATATACGTTCGTATTTTCTGAAGGAATCCCATTTTCTATGCACAATAACTTCCAACGTTGTTGGTCTTGAATGATAGAAAATTTGCAGGATTTATGAAAGCGAATTTCTTGTTCCTTAATTTTTTCGGAAAAATTTGTACGCTTGTAGTTGTCAAAAAAACTGATTTCAAGCGATAGATATATCTTGTTTGAGATAGTAGTTTTCTCACAGATAGATGCCCCGATGGCATCTACAGCAATAATCGCATTGAATCGGGATTTCTTTAGCCTTTGTACACAAAACTTTTCAAATCTTATTACTTCTTTTTCTACTGGCAAAAGTGAACGAAGCTGTTTTTTAGTTTTAAGAAGAAATCTGTTTTGAATTCTTTCTGATAAACTGAGTTTGGATGAGAGGTACGTGACTCGGATATTGGTATTGCCTGGATTATAGGGAGGAAAGCCCGAGTGAATGGTGCGTGTAAAAATTTCTACCCGACAACCCTTTTCGGAAAGAGATTCAGCAATGTTGATGATGGTGGGCGAGACGCTGAGATAACCCTCGAAAAAGACGATTGCAACGCTATTGCTCATTATCATTGAGAATAATAGCAGACTCATCAATTGCATCAAAACGAACTTTATCTCGTTCTCCGCAATATGGTCCCTGTTTCACTTCAATGATTTCACTTTGTTCCATCATTTTGAAGCCGTGACCACCATCTGAAAGTAAGATGACATCGCCCTTTCGGAGAATTCGGCTTTCAAGATAATGCTGGTCGTTGTTGTAAAAATCTACTCTAACAAGACCACTCTTGATATACAACACTTCCTGAGTAAGGTGTACCTCTCTCTGAACCAAGTTGTGACGATGCGGAAGGATATTGTAGTCCTTGGGGCGCTGCATATATCCTAATTGCTGAGAAGAATTGTCATCAGTGAAAAACACAATATTATCAGACTTATACTCCGCACGGATGATGATGCCCAATAGCAGACTGCGTTCTTTTATATATTCAATCATGAAAGAAACTTTTTTTTGGCAATCTGTTTCCAGAGTCCAGGTATTGTAATTATTAGGGCTAAGGTAATCTGCGTTTTGTAAACCTTACTTTCCTTTTTCTGCGAAACAAGATCGTAGACAAACATACCAATACTTTGAAAGTCTGTCAAATGTTGAGACCAGAGAGTTTTGAATTTTTTAAATAAATAGAGATAACCTTTGAATGCCCTTTTGGTGTTGGACGACATTGCGTCGTCGCCACCAACAAAATAGGTGACCAGTGGCTCCTCTACCGTATGATAAGTACAATTTTGAGAAAGGCGAATGTGTGTTTCCCATTCTTGAAAGGATGGGCAGTCTTCGTCAAGGCCACCAATTTGGGTAAGCTTACTTTTGTGAACTATGGAACTTGAGAAATAGACGTAAGTTTTGTTAGCAAGCAGTTGCAAGGTGATACAACCTTTAGGAGATTGATTGGCCATGAACTTCAGTTCATTGGTATGCCTGTTAATTACATATAAGTGGCAGCAGTAGACATCGGCGTTGTTTGATTTTATTGCTTCTGCCATTTTACTAAGGTAATCGGGCGACATGATATCATCCGAATCGAAGAATACTACCCATTCGAATTGTGCGAGATTGAGACCTGTATTTCGTGCTCCTTGAGCTCCTTTTTTACCCAGATTTGAAACAACTTTAAAAGAGGGCTGATTTTGGGCAAAGTCCTTTACCACCTCAATGGTATTGTCTGTACTGAGGTCATCTACTATTATACACTCCCAATGCTTATAGTTCTGACGCGCAACGCTGTTCAGCGTTTCGATGATCAGTTGAGCGCGATTATAAGAAGGAATAACAATACTAAACCTTGGGATTTCTTTGTCTGATGACATCATCGATAAGGTTATTTAGTGTGTCAATATGATGTGAAAGTAAAAAACCTGATTCTATTCGCTTGCGAGCTTTTGAGCTCATGGCACGCGCGAGTTCGAAGTCCGAAAGTATTTTCTTCATATACTCTGACATCAACATCCAATCGCCTTCATCCACAAGAAAGCCAGTTTCATTGTGCAATACAATATCGGCAATCCCTTCATGCTTTGTAGCTACAACAGGCAATCCAAATAGCTGACTCTCAATGACAGCAACTGGTGTTCCTTCTTTGTCGCCATCTTCTGCGGTGCGGGAGTGCTGAACAAAAGCCAACGAGTTTTTCATATTATCTATGATCGCCTGACGTTTCAAAGCTCCTGTAAATTCAACATTATTCTCCATATTTAGAAATTGCACCAAATCTTTGCACATTGGCAATAGAGTGCCTTCACCAATCATCACCAATTTTGCATCGGGGTATTCTTGGAGCACTTTAGAAAACGCAAATAATGTAAGATGCGGTGACTTTTTGTCCACAAATCTTCCGATCGCTAGTAGTTGCTTGGATGGAGCAAACTCACCGCGTTGTAGTGCAAAATCTGGATGGGGGCCATAACAAGAATAAACGACTTTATCCGCAGGAGCGCCTAGACTGATAAGCCTTTCGCGCATCGCATTGGATACAGCGACAATGCGTGAAGCATATGCAAACACCCTCTTGTATTCTTTTTGATAACGCGCGAGTAATTCATATTGAGCTGAGTCATAGCCATGAAAGTGAACGATGATTGGTATTCCCGTAGGTTGTATGATGTCTATAACTTGAGCGGCAATATGACCATACTCGATCAATATTGCATCTGGTTTTTCTGCAATAAGTGAGTCTTGAAACGCTTTCGTTTTGGGTTGAAGGGTTTCTTTTTTTAATCTGTTCTGTATTTTTCTAACTGCTCTTGAGGCAAATCCAGGTGGCTTGTAAAGCCCATTCCCATTGAGTTTATTGGGGATGTCTGCTCCGTGGTAAACCAATTTGTCACCTTCTAAAAACTCAATGTGACATTGAATGAAAGATTCAGTAGGAGAGTCAATCTGAGGGGTGATTATGGCGATTCTTTTTTTCATCGGTGGACAGGGCAAATATAGCAATAACATTCACCCGCGTTTTTTTGTGGTTTGACAACTTTTTGTGGCGGTTCTTTTTTGAAAGTAGTAGTCCTTTCTGGTCTTTTTGGCTTATTATTGTACACAATTTTGACTAAAATTAGTATGCGGGTTCAGGTTTACGAATCTTCGAATGGAGAGTCTCTTGTTCAATTGTTAAAATCCATTTTGTTAGGCTTAAGGAATGGCCATTCACTTGGTTTTCGATTGTTCGTGAGAGATTTGAAGGCAGGTCTCGAGGCTTCGTTGCTTGGATATTTCTGGATCGCTTTGCCAGCGCTGGCTTCCGCGGGCCTTTGGATTTTTATCCAACAACAAAAGATTATTTCCATTGGAGATACCGCGTTGCCTTATCCAGTATTTGTTTTAATTGGAACCACGTGTTGGACTGTTTTCGCTGAATCCGTGAATAAGCCCATTCAACGATACAAGTCTGCCATGTCGCTCATGGTAAAACTTAATTTTCCGCGCGAGGCGATCTTTGTCTCGGCGATCTACGATTTATTATTCAGCCTGGTTTTAAAGGTTGTAGTGCTCTTCGTGATTATTGCAGCTTTAGGCGTGGTGCCTTCAATTGGATGGGTTGGCATTTTGTTTTTTGCGCTCGGCTCAATGTTTATTGGTGTTTCATTTGGTCTTCTGATCTCACCGTTTGGTGTTTTGCTAAATGATTTTTCTCGGGCAATAAACATGGTGATGCCATTCATAATGTATCTGACCCCCGTTGTATTTACAATTCAGGCAGATAGTTTTTTGGGAAAAATGCAGGTATTTAATCCCGTGACGCCTTGGATCGAATCTGCAAGAAATATTCTTACAGGAGCGCCAATTGATGTTTATGCATTGGGACTATGGGTCGGGATTTCAATTGTTTTATCACTCATAGGCTTGATGTTGATGCGAATCGCACTCCCAATAATTGTTGAAAGAGCAGGAAGTTAATTAAGTTTTCAAACAAAATGAATGAAGAGGTACTAGTTAAAGTTGAAGGTGTTTCTAAAAAGTTTTGCCGAAACTTAAAGCGAAGCTTGGTCTACGGTGGGAGCGATATTTTTAAAGGATTTCTTGGTATTGAAAAGTCATCAGATCTCAGAAAAGAAGAGTTTTGGGCGGTCAATGATGTGTCTTTTGAAGTGCGAAGAGGAGAGTGCTTGGGATTGATAGGTCATAATGGCGCTGGAAAAAGCACGCTTCTGAAAATGTTGAATGGATTGATTCGACCCGATAAGGGACGAATCGAAATGAAAGGTAAAGTCAGCGCGCTCATAGAGCTCGGTGCTGGATTTAGTCCTTTTCTAACTGGTCGAGAAAATGTATATAACAACGGTGCCGTTTTGGGATTTAAAAAGCATGAAATTGATGCCAAATTCGATGATATTGTTGCCTTTGCAGAGATAGGTGACTTTATAGATACCCCCGTTCAGAATTATAGCTCGGGCATGAAAGTGAGACTCGGATTTGCTGTTGCGGCTCAGCTGGAACCAGACATACTCCTAGTAGACGAGGTATTAGCCGTTGGTGATATGGGATTCGTTTTGAAATGCTTCAATCGAATGGATAAGCTTCTCCAAAACACTGCAATGATTTTCGTTTCGCATTCCATGCCACAGATCGCCCGAATGAGCACGTCATTATTGATGCTTGAGAAAGGAAAGCAAATCATCTATAGCAACGATATTAGTGAAGGACTCGCTGAATACTACGGTAGGTTCAAGAGCGAAATTGGCGATTATCAAGGTTCGCACGATGTAGACCTCAATAAAATTTCACTTTTTTCAAAGGGAGAGGATATCACTAATCGCACTGTGGTAGAGGTGCAATATGGAGCAGATCTCACCATCGAGTTGGAAGTAAACTTTAAAAGAAAGGTCATAAATCCAGATTTGTACATCGTTTTTTACGATAAGGAGCAGCGCGGATTTGCAGAAATATTTAATTTTAAAGATCAAGTGAAAATTTCGGAAGCAGAGGGTGTTATGCGATTTAGTTCGAGAATCCCAGAACTATTTTTTACCCAAGGCCGATATTCTATCACCATCGCGCTAAAGGAAGAAAGTGAAGTAACAGAAATTTTATTTAGATACCAATCCGCTATTTACTTTAATGTCGTTGGCGGTTATCACGGTTGGGTGCCAGTACAAATTAATCCAACTTGGAGTTTAACGAATTAAGTTATGAAAGAATTATTGAAATCATTTTTTGGCTTGTTTGGTATCGCGGTTGTAAAGCGATCTACAATAGAATATCTTGAAAAAAAGTCGACGGCTTTCGGAGCAGTCGCTAATAAGAGTGAAAAAAACAGCCTAATTGATAATGCCTTCGAACTGCTGCGGAACGCGGGCTTCAAGCCAACGCATATCATAGATGTGGGAGCCAATCATGGCACTTGGACACGAGAGGTAATGACATATTTCAATAACGCTTGTTATACTCTGATTGAGCCTCAAGCTCAAATGAAAGAAAGCGTGGCTGATTTATTGAAAACAAATAAGGTGGTTTTCATGCCAATTGGTGTCGGTTCTACTTCAGGACATTTTAATCTAACCATTGCTGAACGTGATGATAGTTGTAGCTTCCGACTTTCTGAGGAAGAAGCGAAAACTAGAGGGCTTCAACAAATCAAAGTAGAGGTTGATACGCTTGATAATATTGTAAAAAATTCAAGCTTCGGTATTCCTCAACTGGTAAAAATAGATGCCGAGGGACTCGATTTGGAAGTGCTAAAAGGAGCGAAAACTATCCTTGGTAAAACAGAAGTAATCCTTATCGAAGCAGCAGTAGTTAGCCCTTCGTTTGAAAACACCATACAGAATGTTATCAATATCATGGATGCCAATGGATATAAGCTCTTTGATATAACCGACCTCAACCGACCCTTCCAGCAACGCGTGCTATGGTTAGTGGAGTTGATGTTCGTATTGAAGGGTGGAGAAATTGACTCTAAAAAGTGGATTTAAGGATAAGCAACTTGATTTGAAATGATTCCTGTTACCAAAACATATTTACCTCCAATTGCTGAGTATACAGCACAAGTTCAGCGAGCTTACGATAATCATTGGCTTACCAATAGAGGTGAATTGGTAAAAGAACTTGAGCAAAAACTTCAATCGTATCTTGGTGTGAGCAATGTGTTGATGATGAACAATGGTACGATTCCCCTCCAGATTGCATTGAAACTTATTGGTGGTGGAGGAGAGATCATTACCACTCCATTTAGTTATGTGGCCACTACTTCATCCATTATTTGGGAAAATTGTACTCCCGTATTTGTAGATATCCATGCAGATTTTTTGACCATTGATGAAAGTAAGATTGAAGCTGCAATAACAAAAAATACCACTTGCATACTTGCAACTCATGTGTTTGGAAACCCCTGTAATATTGAAGTCATAGAACAAATAGCAGCAAAACATAATCTAAAGGTGATATATGACGCAGCTCATTGTTTTGGGGTGGAATACAAAGGGAAAAGTGTTTTTGAATATGGCGATATAAGCACATGTAGCTTTCATGCGACTAAAATATTTCACACAGGAGAAGGCGGAGCTGTTTTTTGCAAGGATGAAGAGTTAAGACATAAGATTTACTTCAGTCATAATTTTGGACACAACGGTCCGCTCGATTTTCACGGGTTAGGTATCAACGGAAAAATATCTGAACTGCAAGCTGCCATGGGGCTTGCAGTGCTACCATATATGAGTGATATTCTCAACGCAAGAAAGGAAGTTGTGGATATTTATTCCAAAAATCTCAACTGGGAAATACTTCGCACATTTAAGCTAAGAGAAGCCACGGAGTGGAACTATAGTTATTTCCCAGTCATCTTTCCGAATGAAGAAATACTCATAAGGACGCAAACAGCACTGAATGAAAATGGAATATTACCAAGACGATATTTTTATCCTAGCTTGAATACTATACCATATGTTGGGGGAAGCGAGATGCCAATTTCCGAGGAGGTTTCAAAAACCATTCTTTGCCTCCCGCTCTATCACAATCTTGGTGATGACGTCTATCGTATTATTGAAATCATATCCAATCAGATTCAGTAATAATGCTAGACACCTATTTTTTCATACCAGCAGATAAGCCGAAGTACTTCGAGAAGCTAGAATCACTCGACGTAGACTTTATCGTTTTTGATTTGGAAGACTCAGTAGTAGACGCAAACAAACTACTGGCCTTTGATTATTTGGTGAAGCAAAATGTAAAATCAAATCAGTTCGTTAGAATTCCTCTACAAGGAGGGAACTATACGAAGGAACAAATAAATCAAATCGTTGAGAAATTTAATGGCAGATTAGTAATTCCAAAGGTAGACTCAAAGGCAAGCATTGACTTGCTAAAAGATATCGTTGGAAATAGACATTTAGAATTAATAATACTTCTGGAAAGTCCCAGAGGAATTATTAATTTGAACCAAATATTAAGTTCTTACTGCGCTGATATTCGCGCCGTAGGTTTCGGAAGTCATGATTTTTGCGCTGCTGTTGGTATGCGTCATGACATGGAATTATTGCTCTATTACAAGCAGCAGATTATATTACAGGTGAAAGCTTTTGAAATCGAGTATCTGGATGGAGTGGATACACAATTGAACGATTTTACTAATTTGAAAAGCGAAGCTAAACAGGCTTTTGATTGCGGGGCAACGGGTAAATTCCTAATTCATCCTTCCCAAATCGACGCCCTCAAAGAGGTAGAATATATTAGTGACGTTGAATTAAGTCGATATGAAAAAGTATATCATCTTATCAAAGGAAAAGAACTGGGTGAAGTGC
>CANGVZ010000012.1 GCA_947457285.1 Flavobacteriales bacterium
ACTCCAGATAAAACGCTGCGCCGTGACCCGCTTTACTCCAAAAGAAAACATTGCCACCTGTGTGCTGCATGATGTTTTTCACCATTGCCAATCCCAAACCCGTGCCCGTACTCTTGGTGGTAAAATTTGGGACAAATATTTTCTTTTTTCCTTCTTCAGAAATACCAATACCATTATCAGACACCCGAACGATCACTCGGTTTTTATAACCTCGCACTGCTATATCAATTTTACCTTGCACTCCATCAGGTATAGCCTGCATGGCATTATTAATTAGGTTATTAAATACTCTGATCATTTGTTCTTTATCACCTTTTACCATTGCATTTTCCAAATGGTACTTTCTGTAAGAAAAGTGATAGTTTTTTTGATCGCGATAAATATCCACAACATCATCTAAAACCTTTGTCAAATCCAGTACTTCCAAATTTGGCTTTGGCATTTTCGCGAAATTTGAAAACTCACTGGCGATATGACTGAGTGTATCAATTTGCTCTGTCATACTTTTTACAAATTGTTTCAAGCGAACATCAAAGTCGGCGCTGCCGTCTTCCCATGAGCGCTGCAGATGTTGCACGCGCAATTTCATTGGTGTGAGCGGATTCTTTATTTCGTGCGCCACTTGCTTAGCCATTTCTCTCCAAGCACTTTCACGTTCTTCTTGTGCCAATAGATTCGCCGACTTCTCCAATTCAAGCAGCATCACATTGTATTGCGACACCAGCGCGCCTATCTCGTCCTCACTATTCCATTCTATTTCGTCATTCTTTCCTCCGAGTTGTATTCCCTTCATTTTTGTCACAATCTCTTGAAGAGATTTGGTGATGTATGTACTGAGAAGATAGGCCACCACAGCGGCTAATATGAAGAGAATGATATAACTCTGACCTAATTCTTCGAGAAAGCGAATGATATCCTTTCCCTCAAACTCAGAATTCTCATACACTACACCTACTATAGCAATAGGTTTTTCCTCTATATCATTAAAATACCAGTAAGCATAGGATAAGTCCTTAGAGTCAATATTTTTTTCCAGTACCGCGCGATTATTCCCAGTCACCAATTGTTTGAGAATCGTATAATTGACTTTTGACGGTGCGTTCAGCACAGCCATGCTATCAGAGTTTGTTGAAATCAAGTAATTGCCCCTCAGATCATACATCACAATGAATAGATTGTGTACATCCGAAAGTTCACATATCTTTTCACTGAATTGGTAGAGGATACTGTCCGACGACATATAACCTCCATTTTGATTGAGGAAGTAGGTCATCGAAGCCTTCACGGCCTTCTCCTTTCTCTCCAGACGCTGCATATTGTACTTTTCACTTTGTTCGAAGTGATCATACAATGCGATTCCTCCGGTGACCAAAAATGAAACAAGAATCATCGCCAACATGGAGACGTATATTCTCAATCGGAGGGTAAGTCGTGGGCGCCGCATGCTTCAAATGTCGCAATTTTCAAGCCACTTAAATCAAAGAGAGGAATTATTCGGAATAAAAAAAGGGCTCGATGACGAGCCCTTTCCTTCAATATTTTAACTATTATCCTTTCAAAGCATCAGCACCAGCAACGATCTCAAGGATTTCGTTTGTAATGGCCGCTTGACGCGCTTTGTTATAGGTAATTTTCAAGTCCTTCACCAACGCACCAGCGTTATCGGTTGCTTTATGCATCGCAGTCATACGCGCTCCATGTTCTGAGGCATTGCTATCCAACAAAGCCTTGAACAATTGAACCTTTAAAGAACGAGGAATCAAGTCTTCCAAAATTTGTTCTTTCGTTGGTTCGTAGATATACTCCACTTTAGAAGTTGAGGCACCTGCTGTCATTGGCATTACTGGCAAAAACTGTTCGTGCTTAATCTCCTGAGCGGCTGCGTTTTTGAAGCTATTGTATACCAATACGACTTTGTCAAATTTCCCTTTTGCATATTGACTCATAATCGTTTCAGCAATAGCAGAAGCGTTGCCGAAAGTTAATTTATCAAAGATGCTGTATGGAGTTTCGCCAAAGCCCTCATTGTAGTGATGCGAAGTCTTTTTATAAGCATCAAATGCCTTTTTACCTAGTGAAAGAATCTTCACATTAGCTCCGGCATATTGACCCTTCAGACTTGTTTTTATGTCTTTAAGGACGTTGTTGTTGAAACCACCGCAAAGACCTCTGTTACTAGTTATTGCTACCACTAACACGTTCTTCACCTCTCTTTGCGTGCTGTACACTCCGTCGTTTCCATCGAGCGTAGCGCTCACGTTTCCGAGGATTTCTTGAAGCTTGAGAGAATACGGTCTCATACGGGTAATTGCATCCTGTGCGCGCTTCAATTTGGCCGCTGATACCATCTTCATTGCAGATGTAATCTGCATGGTGGAGTTTACAGAGGTAATTCTAATGCGTATTTCCTTCAGGTTTGCCATTTCCCGCCTTCCTTATGAATTCTATTAATTGTATTTGCTTGTGAGTTCCTTAGCTACATTCTCCAACACATTGGTCAATTCATCAGAGAATTGTCCAGCGCGCAATGCATCCAATACATCGCGGTGCTTGAGATCCATGTAAGTGAGGAATTCTTCTTCAAACGCTTTCATTTTCTCTACTGGTACTTTTGCTACGAGGCCTTTTGTACCGAGATAGATAATCGCAATTTGCTTTTCTACAGAAAGTGGAGCATTTTGACCTTGCTTCAAAATTTCCACGTTGCGGCGACCCTTTTCGATAACGAACTTCGTTGCATCATCGAGGTCAGAACCGAACTTTGCAAACGCTTCCAATTCGCGGAACTGCGCTTGGTCAAGTTTGAGGGTACCTGCTACTTTCTTCATTGACTTGATCTGAGCAGAACCACCCACGCGGCTTACGCTGATACCCACGTTGATCGCAGGACGCACACCGGCGTTGAAGAGGTTAGATTCTAAGAAGATCTGACCGTCAGTGATAGAGATTACGTTTGTTGGGATATACGCAGATACGTCACCCGCTTGTGTTTCAATAATTGGGAGAGCTGTAAGTGAACCACCACCGCGCACCTTACCTTGTAGGCTTGGAGGAAGGTCATTCATTTTTTCAGCTACGCTCTGAGTGGCGTTGATCTTAGCTGCGCGCTCGAGCAAGCGGCTGTGCAAGTAGAAAACGTCACCAGGATAAGCTTCACGTCCTGGAGGACGACGAAGTAGAAGTGATACCTCACGGTAAGCTACCGCTTGTTTTGATAAATCATCATACACAATGAGTGCAGGACGACCAGTATCACGGAAATATTCTCCAATCGCTACACCCGCAAAAGGAGCGTAGAACTGAAGTGGAGCGGGTTCAGAAGCAGTAGCCGCTACTACGCAGGTATAAGCCATCGCGCCAGCGTCTTCAAGAGTCTTCACAGTACCCGCTACGGTTGAACCTTTTTGACCTACGGCAACGTAGATACAAAATACTGGTTCGCCCTTATCATAAAATTCTTTTTGGTTGATAATGGTATCGATGGCCACAGTGGTCTTACCTGTCTGACGGTCACCGATGATCAATTCGCGCTGACCTCTTCCGATTGGAATCATCGCATCGATTGCTTTGATACCTGTTTGAAGTGGCTCGTTTACTGGCTGACGGTAGATTACCCCAGGAGCTTTACGCTCGAGTGGCATTTCAAACAATTCACCAGAGATTGGACCTTTACCATCGATTGGCTCTCCAAGTGTGTTTACAACACGACCAAGCATACCCTCACCCGCCATGATAGACGCGATGCGGTTTGTACGCTTAACGGTTGAACCCTCTTTAAGATCACCAGAAGGTCCGAGCAATACAGCACCCACGTTATCTTCTTCCAGGTTGAGCGCGATACCGCGAACACCGTTTTCAAACTCGATCAATTCACCTGACTGAACGTTAGAAAGCCCGTAAATACGAGCGATACCATCACCTACTTGGAGGATGCTACCTACTTCTTGGAGTTCAGCTTCGGATTTAAAACCGGCTAATTGCTCACGCAAAATTGCAGATACTTCTGCAGGTTTAACTTCTGCCATTTGTCAGAATATTTTTTTATGTATAAAAAAACCTGAACTCTTAGAGCACAGGCACATAAGGGTTCTTTTCGAACTCTCTTTTCAAACTTTTTATCTCGCCAGAAACGGAAGCGTCATAGCGGTGGTCTCCCACTTGAAGCACGAACCCTCCGATCAATTCGGGGTCAATAGACTCATTCATTTCGATGGTCATGCCATTGGACAACTTACCTGCCAAGGCAGCAATCTTCGTGCGAGTATCCGCATCGAGAGGCACTGCACTCACCACATTTGCGGTAATGACATTGCGATAAGTTTTCACTTGCTCCACATAAGAAGCAGCGATTTCACCAAGCATGCTTTCTCTGCCTTTGCGCGTCAAAAGTTCCACAAACATCGCTGTCATTTCACTTACCTTTCCATTAAAAATAGCGTTCAACACGCGCATTTTAGTGTCGGGCTTGATAACAGGACTTTGAAGAAGAATCTTTAACTCGCGATTTTCAGCGACCACGCCAGCAATTAGTTCCATATCCGTATATACCTCATCCACCTTCCCTTTCTCAGTGCTGAGAATGAGTAGTGACTTAGCATATCGGGTTGAAATTCTTATTCCTTTCATGGTTAATTAGCGCTAAAATCGGCAGCCATTGATTGATTAAGAGCCTTTTGTTTTTCGGCATCCGTGAGTTTTTCTCTCACCAATTTCTCAGCGATATCAACAGAGAGTGTAGCCACAGAATTTTTCAATTCTGTAATTGCAGCTTTCTTTTGATTCTCGATCTCCGCGCGAGCGGCAGCGAGCATACGATCAGCATCAGCCTGTGTTTTAGCCAGTGCTTCAGCGCGCATTTTGTCCGCAATAGCTTTCGCATCTTTGAGGATGTTGTCGCGTTCATCACGAGCTTGGCGCAGCAAGTCTTCATTGCCAGCCTGAAGCTTAGCCATTTCTTTGCGCGCTCTTTCTGCTTCATTCAAAGCGTTGGAGATTCCTTCCTCGCGATCTTTCAAAGACTGCAAGATAGGAGTCCATGCCATTTTGTATAGCAGGAAGAATACGATAAGGAACGAGATACTCGCCCAAAACACGGTACCTACGGATACACTGAGCAAACCTTCCATTTTCTGAGGTTTTCGGATTTAAATAAACACTTAATTATCCAAGAGCAACGAGGAGACACACGATCACCGCGAAAAGAGCAACACCCTCAACGAGAGCGGCAGCAACGATCATGTTCGCACGTAGATCTCCAGTAGCTTCTGGCTGACGAGCCATAGACTCAAGAGCAGTGCCACCGATACGGCCTACACCGATACCAGCTCCAATTGCAGAAAGACCTGCGCCGATACCAGCCAAACCTTGATTCATAAGTGTGTCCAACAAAACTGTAAGAAATTCCATTGTTGTATGGTTTAAATTATTGAATTTTTAATGATGTTCATCGTCATGATGGTGTTCAACATTGGCATCACCAAAGTAGAGTGCAGCCAACAGCGTAAATACGTACGCCTGAAGAAATGCAACCAACAATTCGATGAAGAACATGAATACCATGAATAATACCGCACCTACTCCCACGCCATATCCAGCCACTGCATTGTTTTGACCAAAGAGGAGCACAAGACTCACGAAAGCCAAAATAATGATGTGACCAGCTGTGATATTTGCCGTCAAACGCACCATCAATACGATAGGCTTTTGGAAAATACTCACAAATTCTATTGGTACGAGAATAAACTTAATTGGAAGTGGCACTCCGGGAGGCCAAAGAATGTGACCCCAGTAGTGCTTGTTACCGCTTACTGTAGTAATTATAAACACGAACGCAGCCAATACTAAAGTAATGCTGAGTGTACCTGTTACGTTGAGACCGCCAATAAATGGAATCAATCCAAGAAGGTTCGAAATCCAAATAAAGAAAAATACCGTCAATAAGAATGGAACGTATTTATGAGCCTTCTTCTTACCAATAGAAGGAACCGCAACCTCATCTTTAATAAATAAAATGAATGGCTCTATTGCGTTTTGAAGACCTGTTGGTGCCTGCCCTGGACGACGTTTGTATGAATTAGCAATGCTTCTAAAGATGATCACCATTAGAATAAGCGCCAAAAACATACCAGCCACGTTCTTAGTAATCGAGAAATCCAAAGGCTTCACGTGCTCGGCATGGGCATCTTCAATAACAGGAGCGCTCATCACCATGAGGGAATCCACTGGAGCCGTCACCACAGCGCTTGAATCAACAGATGCATAAGCCACAGGTGTCACATTGTGTGCATCACCATGTTCGTGACTGTGACCACCAACAATATGAATGATTTCGTGATGATTTTCATAAGTCGTGCCTGATGACGCAGTGTACGGCTTGAACTTCAATTCTCCGTGTGAATCAAAACCATCCCAAAAATTGCTTGACGAGAAAATGTCAACGTGGCCATCATGAATTAAAATAACTGGAAGTGGGATGTAAATACTACCAATAATGTGAATTTGGTGACCATCGCTGATGTGGTGCATGATCATTTCACCAGGTTTGAAACCTTCATCTTCACCATGCGCCTCTCCGCCACCTGCAAACACCGTAAGTGAAGACCATAACATTGCTATGGCGAAAACAGTGATTTTTGCTGCTGAGCGGACAATACTATTTGAAGTGAGTTGCATGCGGTTATCCCTTTGAAAAATGCGCGGCAAAAGTATGCACGATATCGATATAAAAAAGCATATCTGAAAAAAAAATATAAAATACCTGCAAATGCGGTATTTTCGAAGCTTATATATTTGTTCCAATAATAAAATACAACAATGAGAAATAACCATGAAATAGACTACCGCATTTTTGGAGAAGAAATGCAATGTGTGGAGATTGAATTGGACCCGCAAGAGACGGTGGTGGCCGAGTCTGGAGCTTTTATGTACATGGATAATGGCATTGAAATGCAGACCATTTTTGGTGATGGCTCTAAGCAGGGAGGTGGGTTTTTGGACAAATTATGGGGCGCTGGAAAGCGCTTGCTGACTGGAGAAAGCCTATTCATGACTGCATTTACTCATACTACCCAAGGAAAAGCGAAAGTCGCCTTTGCATCTCCTTATCCAGGAAAGATCATTCCTCTTGACCTTCAACAGTTAGGGGGCAAAATAATTTGTCAAAAAGATTCATTCTTGTGTGCTGCAAAAGGAGTGGCCATCGGAATTGAGTGGCAGCGCAAGCTTGGCACAGGACTCTTCGGTGGTGAGGGATTCATCATGCAAAAGGTAGAAGGTGACGGAATGGCTTTCTGCCATGCCGGGGGACATATCATCGAAAGGGAGCTCAAGCCAGGAGAGTCTTTGCGTATCGATACAGGATGTATTGTGGCCTACACATCAGGAATTGACTTCGATATTAAGTTTGTAGGCGGCATTAAAAACACCTTGTTCGGAGGGGAAGGCGTATTTTTCGCGGTGCTTTCCGGACCGGGCAAAGTTTGGCTTCAAACACTCCCCATCTCTCGTCTCGCATCACGAATGATGCAATATGGCGGTGGCAACAGACGTGAAGAAGGAAGTATTCTCGGAGGTTTGGGAAATCTCCTGGACGGTGATGGACGCTAAATCGTGATTAGAATAATCGACATAAAAGAATACATGGAGCTCGCTCGCAAAGCGGGCTCTATTGTTTTGGACACGCGCAGCCCAAAAGAATATAACCAGGGTCATTTACCGATGGCTCAAAACCTGCCGTTGCTCGATGATGAGCAGCGCCACTTAATTGGAATTTGCTATAAAGAAAAAGGTCAAGAAGCCGCAGTAGAACTTGGGTTTGAATTGGTGGGACCATTTTTCTCTCAAAAAATTAAGACAGCAAAAAAAATCGCTCCACAACGTCAGGTATTGATTTACTGTTGGCGTGGTGGTCTAAGAAGCAATATCATGGCATGGTTGCTAAGCACAGCTGGCTTTGATGTTGTTTTACTAAAAGGTGGTTACAAATCCTACCGCCAATGGTCGCATGAGATTGTCGGCCAAAAAAGAAAATACTTCGTAATCACAGGAAAAACAGGAAGCGGAAAAACGGAATTACTGCAAACATTGGCACAATCCGGAGCCTCTATTCTGGATTTGGAAGGTCTTGCATCTCACAAAGGTTCTACCTTTGGCTCTCTCGGACAACCCGATCAGTGCACGCAGGAACACTTCGAAAATCTTATTGCAGAAACACTTTCCAATATACCGAATGAACATTCGGTTTTAGTAGAAGACGAAAGCAGGCGAATTGGAAAAGTACTTGTTCCAGATCCTATCTTCGATCAATTGTGCAACGCTAACTGCATCATGCTTGAAATTGAACGAACAGAAAGAAGAAAAAGAATTTTGGAGGAGTACGGCCACTTTAATAATTCTGTGTTGTCAGAAAGAACTTTTGCGCTTCAAAAGCGCATGGGCCCAGAAAAATGTAAGCAAGCACTCTTGGCGCTTAATGAAGGAAATAAGGAACTTTGGTGTGAGATATTGCTCGATTACTACGATAAAACTTACGCTTATAGTTTCGAAAAAAATCCACGTATCATCACTCTTACAGTACATACAATTGGGTCCGATAGTGTATCCAAGATAATTGATAATATTAAATCATGACACGTCTCACCTCATATAGCAAAGGCTCTGGATGCGGTTGTAAATTGTCTCCTGCCGAACTAAAGAGCATACTTAGCACAGACCTTGAGATACCAATTCACCCGCATTTGATTGTTGGAAACAAAGACAACGATGACGCAGCTGTCTTCGCGCTGCATGATGGACAATATGTGATGAGCACAGTAGATTTTTTTACACCTATTGTGGACGATGCAAGAGATTTTGGAAAGATAGCCGCATCCAATGCGATAAGCGACATATATGCGATGGGAGGCAAACCGTTGATGGCTGTTGCTATTTTGGGGTGGCCTATTGGTAAATTAGAAACTGCGCTGGCACGAGAAATAATGGAAGGAGCTCAACTGGTGTGCAGCATAGCTGGTATTCCCTTAGCAGGTGGACATAGCATTGAATCGACCGAACCTTTGTTCGGTTTGGCAGTGACGGGAAGTTGTTTGCCTCAACAACTTAAAACAAACGCCGGAGCCCAAGAAGGTGATTTACTTTTTATCACAAAACCCCTGGGAAATGGAATCATAAGTGCGGCAGCAAAAAAAGAAAAAGTCGAAAAAGAAGATCTTGAAACGGCCATTCGATACATGATCAATTTGAATGATATAGGAAAAATCCTTGGAGACTGGCCTGAAGTGCATGCAATGACCGATGTCACGGGATTTGGACTTGCCGGACATTTAACAGAAATGATGAAAGCCTCTGGAACAAGCGCTGTACTTGACTTTGACAAAGTACCTCTCTATCCCTTTTTGGATAAATACCTTGAACAATTCATATACCCGGATATTACGACAAAAAACTTCAGTCATCTCTCTGGAGACATCAGCACTCTTAACTCTAAACAACTTTTCACGCTATGTGATCCGCAGACAAGCGGAGGGTTATTGATTAGTATTCATGCAGACAAAGTAAGTGAATTGAAACACTTAATGAAAGACTACAACATCAATGATGCTTGCGCCGTGCCAATTGGAAAGGTTGTTTCAAAAAATGAGTTATCTATACATTTGCAATCAAATGGCAGATAATACTTTTGATCAAATGAAAGCCAATCTAATTGCCAGATTGGGAAACGAGCAGACATTTATTGGTAGAGAATTTTCATATTTCAAGATATTTCAACACGGGGTAGTCTATGATTTCAATGGCAATACGAATAAGCTTCTGAGGACCTATTTCCATTTACCCGCTTTGGTTCAAAAGATGATATGGATAAAAAATTCTTTGAGACAAAAGGAAAATTCTTTTCAGCTTAAAGAAAATGTTTGGTTGGAGCCGGGTAGAGTTTACGAGACAAAAAGTGGAGAACTCATATCGATGTACGGCACAAGGCTGATGAATGAAATTGGCGATAGGTGCACAAGTATCAATCTCAGTCCTGAAAAAGGAGTTAAAAGTGATTATACAATACACGATGTGCAGGTACGAGCCCTTGGTTTTGACACTGTCGAAAATGCAGTACTAGAAGACATCATTCAAGTTGCTCGCAGGCTCGATAAATCAACATATTATACCAGTAGTGAAAAGCACTACATCAAAAGTGCGCTTCATGTTTTCTACTCTAGCTTTCGCAAATACTACCATCTACTACGGAATCGTGGTGTTAAAAAATTATTTTTTACTGGTCACTATCACAACGAAGGCATTATAGCAGCATGCAATAAGTTGAACATTGAGTGTATCGAATTACAGCATGGATTGATTAATAAAAAAGATCTCTATTATGTTTACGATAGCATATTTAAAAAGAGTCTGAAAAACGGGCTCATGCCCGATAAGATTCTGCTATACGGCCCATATTGGAAAGAAGTATTGGATGCAGGTTGTGAGTGGCCAGAGAATAGAAAAATTGTAGTCGGAAACTATCTTGCGCATAACTATTCGGCACCCGATCCTGAGAAGAAGGAAAATATTATTCTCGTAGCCACACAAAAGGGTATGGACGACAAGTACATTCCCTACGTGGAACAGCTGAAAAAATATGTTGAGTTGTATCCTGGATGGAAGCTAATTGTAAAACTTCATCCTTTGGAGAAAAGAGCAAGCAGATATGATTCGCTGCGAAGTGAAGTGTGTGAAATAGCTCCATTGCAAAGTAATATTTTCGAATATTTAGAAAGGTGTAAAATTCAAATTAGCATATACAGCACTACTTTCTTTGACTCTGCTGGTTTCGATGTCGTAAATTTTAGCTGGGTTACAGGAGGCGTTGGAAGCGATTATGCCCGAAGCCTTGCGGAAGATGGAGTAGTCATTCCTGTGACGCCTGATCAAGACATATTAGCCATATATCACAACCAGAATTTAGTATCCCCAGACAAACTCACCATAGACTACATTTATCCAACTATGCGTACTGGCATATTTAATGACTTGATAAATGTGTAGAAGGTAGTGTTTTAAAGAAAAAAACATATATTTGGGTACCTTAACAAAAGCCCAAATGAAAAGAGTTCTATTTGTATTGTTTATTCTATTTTGTGGTGATTATTTAAACGCGCAATCGAGTTCCGCAACAGCCGTTGTAGTAACGCCGGATGCGTACTGGGACGGAACAGTTGGAGTGCCAACGTTTTCTAATGTTTCGCTATTAGCAGGCAGTGGAGAGGTGTATACCACGTGTATTGGAAGTCAAAGTGTTTACTGGGTGCGCTTTAACATCCCTATTTCCATTGGCACTAACTCCATCAAAGTCACTGTTTCTGGAGCCACCTTCAGTCCCGTTATCAGCTTGTTTAACTCTGGAATGACTCAGATGCAATGTCAATCGGGAACAATTCTACGAAGCAACGCTACGACTGCCACGATTATTCCAGGAAATGACTATTTCGTTCGAATTTCATCTACCACACTTTCTGTTGGTTCGTCTTTCCAATTGGGTTTAGAATACTACCCAGCCATAGCGGAAGTGAGGAACACATTCACACCAAATCCTCCATCAGATACTGATGGCTACAACATTTGCGAAACAATTCGCAGAAACAATTTACCCAGTGCAGTTTCAGCTACCAGATGGGTTTTTACGCCGACTACCACACCGAATAATGGACCCTGTGAATCGATTGTAGTCGGTAATAGCACCATCCTCAATATTAATACTCTTGCTTGTATTTGCTACAATATCAACTTTAGTGTTCAATGTGAAATCCAGGTTGATGGTCATTGGTGCGGCCTCGGTCCAGCGCTACCAGTTAATTTCCAGCCAGCGGCAACAACATTTTTCACCACTCCTAATTTGAGCACGATGCCGTTGTCCGATGTTATTTTTTGCGATTTCGCCTGCAATGGTTCTACTTACGAATGGGAATTTCAAAGCTCAAACGGTGCTACCTTCACCACTACCACAGCGGTTAGACAAGTTGGTCTGAGCACAGTGCCCTGCCGTCGATGGAATAGAATCTACTCCGTAAGAGTGCGTGTAATCTCATGCGGTATCACGGGGCCTTGGTGTGGACTCACAGGACCGAATAGTAGCCCACTGACGATCATTACACCTCCTATGCCTTCTATTCCCGTGCCTGATGGCTCTCCCACAGCAGCGAATGATTTCTGTTTTGCATCAAGAGCTACCAATTCAGTGGTAGACGTGCCCTTCGTAGAAGGAATCACGCAATACATTTTCCAATTTACCAGGGTGCAACCGACAGCACCATTTTTACCATTAGCTCCGGCTAAAGTTGTCATAACCACCTCCTCTCTTTGCCCTATTAGCTTAGGTAATTGTACCTCTGGAAATACCTACCGCATCGGAATAAAAACCGGAATCGGGATTGTTTTGCCTGGCCAAACGCCTCCTGCGAGTACCTGTGTGCCTGCTCAGCAAAGCAGTAGCTACAGTCCTTGGTGCTACTTCAGCGTTAACCCAGCTGCCCCTCCCGTCCCCGGAATGACTACTACCAATTCAGAAAATGAATACGAGGTACCGTCAGAAGTTGAGGTAATAGATATCATTCCAAGTGAAGATCCCAACGGCCTTTCCTTTGAAGTCTATGGTCATGCTCAAAAAAGATATCTTAGCATAGACTTAAATGAAAATGAAATGAAAGGCTCAGGATTTGTTCAATTATACAATGTCAATGGCCAAGAAGTATTTGGGCAAGGACTTTACACAACAGACGGTGCGACCGCTGTTCAGATTGAACTACCCGATAATCTACCTACTGGAATTTATTTTGTCAGAGTGGCTTCCGAGTCAAATGTAAATACAGGAAAAATATTCTTGAGCGGACGTTAAAAGTCCAACTCTAATTGCTTGGGGAGCAATGCAAATGTCATTCGATGATGTTCGCATGCTCCCTTTTCTTTTATGGCACTTCGGTGATCTGCCGTAGGATATCCTTTGTTCTTTTTCCAATTGTAATGAGGAAAATCTTCGTGTAGCTTTTCCATGTAAATATCGCGATATGTCTTGGCGAGAATTGATGCAGCTGCGATATTCATGACTTTACCATCGCCTTTGATCACACATTCGTGAGCAACATCCTGATATTTTTTAAACGCATTTCCATCGATGGCAATGAATTGAGGACGAATTTTCAATTGATCCAACGCGCGATGCATCGCTAAAAATGAAGCATTTCTGATATTAATTTCTTCAATTTCTCTTGGATCAACAAAAGCCACAGCCCAGGCCAGCGCTACCTCTTCGATAATGGGCTTTAAAATCATGCGCTGCTTCTCACTGAGTTGCTTGCTATCATTAAGTAGTTCGTGAGAAAAATTTTCTGGTAGAATAACAGCCGCCGCTACCACCGGACCCGCGAGACAACCTCGGCCCGCTTCATCGCAGCCGGCTTCGAGCTTAAACTTACTTATACGAGGAATAAGAGCGCACATCTTGAATCGTTCGTTCAATAATAGTCCAAAATTTTCTGGCAGATTCATCCCAATCAAAACTTTGGGCGCGCTTTAATCCTTTTTCCACGAGAGATTGGCGAAGATCCGCATCGTTCGCTACGCGCTGGAGCGCTCCAGCAATCGCATCCACACTAAATGGATCCACTTTTATGGCGGCATCGCCAGCCACTTCTGGAAGAGAGGTGACATTCGAAGTAATCACGGGAACGCCCGCCCTGAAGGCTTCCACGACAGGAATTCCAAAACCTTCAAAATAGCTGACGTAAACGCTTGCCAATGCAGCTCCCACTACTTTACTCAGCTCCTTCACATCAAGGCGTCCAATAAAAATGATATCATCGCGGTGCTCTGTGGCCTCAATTACTGAAGCAAGCTCTTTATTCTTCCAAAAAGTATTGCCAACGATTACTAGCTTCATCGGTGAGCTGGTAGCATTTTTAAACTGAATAAATGCTGGAAGAAGACGCTGCAAATTCTTGCGTGGGTGAATAGAACCCACGAAAATGAAGTAGTCTTGACCACCCGTAATGCGTGCTTTCACATCTGCTTTCTCGGCATCACTCAAAACTGAATATGCGCAGTTTGCTGCATTGTATACAACATTTATTTTATCAGATGAAATACTGTATTGCTTAGAGATGTCGCCTTTGCTGAACTCACTAACTGTAACGATTCGCGCCGCTTTATTGCAAAACAGTGGAGTGCGCTTTTTCAAATCCCGCGCATAAACGGCAGGAATATCATTTGGGTAATGTTCAAAGTTGATATCGTGGATGACAACAATCTGAGGGAAGGATGTTTTCAGCGAGCACTGCGCGTCAGGAGAGATGACGAGGTCTGGTTTTACTTTTTTGAGAAAATAGGGCCAGCTCACATCGTACCATATTCTCATTAGAAATGGGCGTCGTGCTTGTGGCGGCACCACATGAGCTATTACATTTTCACCAAAAATAAAATCTTGAGAAAAGCTGCGATCGAAAAAGAAATGAAACTCGACCTCTGGATGCGCCGTGACGATGCGCCTGAAAATTTCATTCGTAAACCACCCAATACCCTCTAGTTTTCCGGGCAGAAGCATTCGTGTGTTTACGGCTATTTTCATAATAAAAAGGCTGCCTCGTCAAAGACGAGACAGCCCGAAATATTATTAATTAAACTGATTAGAGTCTAACGATTCCTTTGTGACGACGCTCATCAGAAACTGTAAGTTTCTTGCGGCCTTTTCTACGGCGTGAAGACAACACAGCGCGACCTTTAGCTGTTGACATGCGCTTGCGGAAACCGTGTTTGTTTCTACGCTTAGTATTCGAGGGTTGGTAAGTACGTTTCATTTCTCTTTCTTATTAACCTGTTCTACGTTTCCTTTGAAAAGGGTGGCAAATATAGTCTGTTTTTTTTGACTGACAAGTGAAAATTGAATTTTTCAACAAAAAAGCCCTCGTAACTAGAGTCCAAGGTCTTCTTTCTTCACGGATTCAACCACTTTGACGTCGATTCTCTTTTTAACCAGTAAGGCTTTTCCTACTACATATCCTCTGGCCTCCAGCTTTAGCTCATTTTGAAAAAAGAGCTTTAGCGCGTTTCCAATGAGGTCATTCAGGGCCTTTGAAGAAGCCTTCACTCTCAACACCTGAGTCGTTTTAGAGTGCTTGGGTATTATAATCTCATCAAATTGATCAATAACCCCAAAATACTTGCCTTCCACATATACTTCGATGTTCGACTCCTTCAAGGTCATTTTGTACCAATTGGGGTTTTCAATCTCGAAATATATCTGAGCCTCCACGCCATCCGATGTCACGTCCCCGATGATTACATCCTGGACATCTGAAACCTTCACCTCTTCGTATAATTTGCACGAAGACAATGAAGCCATCAAGACGAGCATCCACAACCAACTTCTCATGATTTCTTATTCAGAAAAATATTTATGGAAATATGGAATGGTCTCAATTCCCTTATAGTAGTTGAACACCCCGTAGTGTTCGTTTGGTGAGTGCAATGCATCGCTATCCAAACCAAAGCCCATCAATACGCTCTTCAAGCCTAGTTCTCTTTCAAAAAGCGCTACGATTGGAATAGCACCGCCGCCTCTTGTAGGAATTGGCTTTTTACCGTAAGTAGTTTCCATCGCCTTGCTTGCAGCTTGATAAGCCTTACTATCGGTTGGCGTCACTACCGGTTCACCACCATGATGAGGTCTTACTTCCACCTTCACACCAGCTGGAGCGATTGATTCAAAGTGCTTTTTGAAAAGCTGAGTAATCTTTTCGCTCGCTTGATTTGGTACCAAGCGCATTGAGATTTTTGCAAATGCTTTTGATGGCAAAACCGTCTTAGCGCCTTCGCCAATGTAACCGCCCCAAAT
>CANGVZ010000013.1 GCA_947457285.1 Flavobacteriales bacterium
GCTCATGTAGAGGAGTCGATCGTATTGATATAATTCTTCTTCAGATAAATCTGGGCTGTATTTCCATGAATTGGACCCAGCCAGTGAAGGGTGAAAACGCTGTCCTTCGGCAAGCTGACCGATAATGGATTTAGAAAAAAACAATGAGAGAAAACAAAAGAATACAATTCTCATGTGCATATTAGGTGTAATTAAGGCTTCAAATATAATGTCTACTCAATAAAAAGTTGAATAGTACCCCCTTTCAATTGAGGTTTACTTTTCTTATCAGTAGCAAATATAGTATACGTATACACCCCGCTAGGACAAATATTGCCATCCATTGAATTTCCATCCCAAACAAACTTGGTGGTGGATTCATAGATGGTTTTGCCTTGCTTATCACTTATTATGAGACGGTCTATGTGTTGAACATGCTCAACTCCAGCTTGAACATCGAAGTTGTCATTCATTCCATCACCATTAGGTGAGAAAGCGTTAGGTAAGTTGAAGATTATGTTTCTGTATGCTTCAACCGTTTGTGATATTTCATTTTTGGTGCCATCATCCGAAGTGGTCACAAGACGAATCTGCTGCACCCCATCTTCTTCAAAATTATAATTCAAAGTTGAATTGTTCGAAATGAGTTTACCATTGATCCACCACTCGTAAAGTTCGGCTTTTTGTGGGCTGAAAAAGAAGTAGAGGAGATCTTTATTGTTTACTTCTTTTATCTGCATTACCAAGGGCTCAGATTCGTTTTTTGAATCAGCATTATCACTGTCTTTAGGAGAGCTGTCTGCATTGGGTTGCACAGCGCTACTTTGATTAAAGGTGTGATTGGTTGCTGTTTTAGAATAATCTGAAAGGAAGTTTTGGAAGTCCTCTAACTCTTGATCGTTTAGAACGATTAGTTGAGTATTTGAGGATAAAACAACATCGCTTTCATCAGCAGCCTTTGCCTGATTCGGCGTTTCAGTGCCTTTGTTCTGTACTTCAGCCACAACAGTGCTTGTGTCCCTTATAGTCTCTGAGTTTTTTGGCGCTATCGTTTGTTCTGTTTGCTGAGGTGAGGAATGTTGCGGGCTTCCATTATTCTGATTGACAAAATAGATTGTAGCGATAGATGCAACAGTAGCTGCTACACCGATAAGAATTTTTGTTTTCAATGCAATACCTGCCGCAGTTGGTGTAGCGGCTGGTAGAGCGCCAGAGATGGAATTCCACAGATCAGCTCTTACGATCGATTCGTGATTGTCTAGCTTTTCTTTGAAAAGATTCTCAATATTTTTATTCGCTTCGCTCAATTTCTTTCTCTTGTTTTAGTAGTTTTTTTTTCAACCAATCTTTTGACTTGAGGTATTGCGTTTTACTAGTGTTTTCTGAAATACCGAGCATTTCAGCAATTTCCTTGTGCGCATAACCCTCAAGTGCGAAGAGGTTGAAAACGGTCCGATATCCAACAGGCATTGTAGCAATAAGACCTAAGAGTTCGTCGGCAGTCATAGTTGACAGTGCGTCCATTTCATCTGAGGTAATATCACCCGCGGCTTCGATATCGGTGCTATCCTTCCACTTTTTGGAGGATCTCAAGTGTGTGAGGGCTGTATTGACCATCACCATGCGAATCCAACCACCAAGTGGGCCGCTTCCTTGCCATTGATGCAGCTTTTCGAAAACCTTTATAAAGCCCTCTTGAAGTGCGTCTTCTGCCTCTTCTACATTATCAAAATAACGTTTGCAAACCGTGAGCATTTTGCCCGCATAGCGCTCGAAGAGAAGTTTTTGTGCTTCTCTTTTTCCTTCCATGCAATTCTTAACGAGCTCTTTATCGGTCATGCCTCACGTGAGTAGATGATGTAAACCTCTAAAAAAAAGTTGTCCGCCACCGTAAAAAAATTACAATGGCGGACGTATTTATGAATTTTGAAAATTTATCTTAGAAGGAGGACGTAGCCTTCCACGACTTCAAATTTACTGTTGCTTAGGCGTTTACCCTCAATTCGCCATACGTACATGTCTGGCTGAGCGAAATAAGAACCGCCGTTTACATTGCCTGTCCAGCCTGCCTCGGGGTCGGTAGTAAAGAACACAAGGGTACCCCATCGATCGTAGATCCGCATCGAGTAAGTGTCTGGGTCGAGTCCGTTCACCACAGGAATAAAGACTTCATTTCGCCCGTCTTCATCTGGAGTAAAGGCGTTTGGAATAAACGTTTGAAATTCACTTTGTATCACAATAGGTCTGCAAAGTGTATCGCTACATCCAAAGTCAGTTTCGGCAATCAAACACACATCATAGGTAGCTAAGTCGATATCAGGGAATGTGAACACAGGATCAATTTCATTGCTTTGGCCAAGTGTGCTGAAAGACCACTCATAACTGCTTGCTCCAAACGTTTGATTGGTGAATTCTACTGTATTATTTATCGTGCTCACGTCATTTGGTGTCCATATGAAATCGACTTCAGGTAATGGATAAACGGTTATTGGAATATCGAGTGTGTCATAAACCACACAACCGTTGACCGTGGTTACAGCAAGGAAAGCATCGAATGTTCCAATAGTATTGTAGATGAATGTGACATCCCCACAAACGGGTTGACTAGAGCCATTTCCAAAGTTCCACACACAAGATTGCACCAAAGTCGGGTCAGTCGCATTCACGAAGTCAACACTCAACGGGAAACAGCCTTCTGTGACATTTGACCCTATGATGACATCGGGAACAGGATTGACATTAATCGTCAGTGTGTCGTAAGAAGGTGGCGTACATCCATCAAAAGCATAAGCGTAGAATGCAGTCGTGTTTGGGGGACAAACAGTGACGTTTTGATTGTTGCTTATTGGATTTGAGTTGATCGGATTAGGCACTTCATACCAGCTAACACTTAGGCCAGGTGCCCCGCCTCCAAGAGCAGCGGTCATATCTACACACTCGCCCGCACAAATCGTCAAGGCATCTACACCATTTTGTACCAAGAGTTCAATTGGTGGATTGAGGAATGCGGACACAGATACTGTATCGCTCGAACAACCTGAGAGAACATCAGTAGCAAATGCATAGAGTGTGGTGTCTTGAGTCAACACAAAATTGTAAGGGCTATTTACACCCTCGAGACAATTTATCTGTTCGCAATTGTGCCAAAATACATTGAAGTTGCCATTACCTCCTTGGAGTGTAACTTGGAATGGAACTACCTCTTCATAACAGAATGGCGCTGGGAAGACCTGTGGAGTAATGAAAATTTGTGGATTTGCCGAGTTCACTATCACGCTAGTATCTGCAGGACAACCTAGATTGTCAAGTATTAGAATATTGTATGATCCGGCAGGTACGTCGTTGAATACACCCGAATTATTGGTTTCGAAGATTGGAAATCCACTGACGTTATACTCTACTGCCACAGCATCTACAACTTGAATTTGTCCAGAAGCGTCACCAAAGCAGTTTGGTGGAAGAATCACTACATCATCTATGAAGTTTTGCGGTAATGAATTGATTGCAATTGTTCCTGTGAAACTACAATTCTCTGCGTCACTGATGATGTATTGGTAGATTCCTGCGCACAAATCTTCTTCAAGGTAGTCGTCTAAATCAGGAAGTGGCGTAATCCAATTCAAATTATATCCACCAAAAGACCCCGAAGGAATGAGCTCTATTGATCCATCACAAACACCAAAGCACAGTTCTGTAGGGAAGACTTCATTGACAACAAGTGGTGTTCCCACGGTAATAGTGATAGTGTTGGTGTTCACACAACCATTGGCGTCTGTCCCTTCTACAGAGAAGATTTCAGTAGATGCTGGCTCCACGTTCATTGGATTGGAAGTGTCAATATCTAAGAGCGATGGGCTTGCGCTCCAGAGATAGGTTTGAGCTCCTGATGCTGTCAATTGAGCGACTGTGCCATCACAAATGATGTTGTCATCTGCTACGATAGTAATGTTTGGAAGAGCATTAACTGTTAACTGCATGTCATCTTGCAATGAGCAGATTCCATTGATCGCTGTGACGATTAAAGTGTATGTCCCGGCCACGTTATAGTTCGCCGTAGGTTCTGCAAGTGTTGAATTATCCAAAATGCTATTGGGGTCATTCCAAGAATAAGTTTTTCCTGCTATTGCGGGAGTACCAATGACAATATCAGAGTTCACACAAACAGCGAGGTCTGCACCGGCATCTACCGTTGGGAGAAGGGTTTCAGTGACATCGATACATTCATTAATGATAGCAACGCAGCCTGTAGCATCTGTTACTTGTTCAATGCAATAGGTGTTGGCTGCAGTGATAAATTCAGTATGTGTTGTTGTAGTTTCACTCCAAATAACTCCGTTTACGGTGATATCAAATGGTCCTGTTCCGGTAAGATCAATACTTACATCGACTCCATCATTTTCACAGAATGTTACGTTTCCGTTTGCCCATGTTGCGGTTGGAAGAGGTATCAATGTTAGGAGTGCGGATGGGCTTACAGTGTTGTTTGTACAGTTTGTTCCATTATCCGTAATTGATGAAACGCTGTAGTTTCCTGCTTCGCACGCTGAATAGGTGTAGGTATTTGTGAGTGATGTATGAGGATTAGCTGCATCAGGTCCACTTGGTGTTGTGATATTGAATGTCCATGGCCCTGTGCCTGTGAGCGTAATGGTAAAGTCGTGGCAGGTTCCCTCACATTCTGTGGCGTTGGCGCTGAAAGTGGCAGTGGGCAATGGATTCACGGTGAGCGTAACAGCAGGGCTTGGCGCGGCCATGCTACAGTTGTTTGCGTCTGTTACTGTTTGTACCGTATAGTTACCAGCTGCAGTTGCATTGAATACCACAGTATTCCCAGGTCCTGCAAAGGCCGGTGGGTTGCTTAGTCCAGTTGGTGTCTGAACGCTATACGTGTATGGTGCCGTGCCTGTGAATGTAATGTCGAATGGATGAGTTTGGCCAGCACATATTGCTGCGTTGGCATCGAACACGGCGGTTGGAAGTGGATTGACAGTCAGCACGGATGTGTTTGAAGCAGCATTGCTCACGCAACCGTTATTATCAGTGACAGAAGTAATCAAGTAGTTTCCTGGGAATACTGGATTACCTGCTAGCACTGCGTTTGCTGTTAATGAATTAAATGGTCCTTGGGGCAGAGCATTCGCTGGTGTCTGAACGAAATAATCGAAATCAGCAGCACCTGTGAAAGTAATGTTGAAGTTATGTGTGCCGTTTGCGCAAATCGCAGTGCTCGCACTTAGCGTTGCTGTTGGTAGCGCATTTACAGTCACAGTCACTTGGGGTGAGTTCGCAGTATTAGGGCAGTTAGCGTCATTCACTTCGCTTATGAAATACGTTCCTGCAGTACCTGTAGTAAACGTTGCAGTAGGTCCTGCAACTCCATTCAAAGTTTGAACGGGGGTGGCACTGGTAGTATTCCAAACTTGAAGGTTATTAAAAGGTCCCGTGCCAGTTAAGTTGATTGTAAGGTTTGCATTTTGACCTTGACAGACTGTCGCTCCTCCGGTGAACGTTGCTGAAGGAAGGGGATTAACGGTTAGTGTTGTTGTAGGGCTTGTTCCCGTTGCTTGAGTTAAACATGCGGCGTTCGACGTCATGATTACGTAAACGGTGGTGTTGTTGGCGGGTGAACTGAGGGTAAATGTGTTGCCCGTATTTCCTGGCTGCAGGTTGTTGTTGACGTACCAAGCGTATGTGGGCGCCGCGCCACCATTGGTAGGAGTGGCTGTGTAGGTAATGTTTGTTCCAGCACATATCGCCCCAGCAACGCTTGGCGCAATGGTAACAGAAGGTGTTACTAATGGAAGAATATTAGCGGTTATTATATTGCTCTGCGCTGTGGTGGGCGATGCGCACAGTGCATTACTGGTGATAGTCACTTGGACATTATCGCCATTGTTCAGCGTGGTTGAGCTGAAGGTGGCACTATTGTTACCCACGTTGTTTCCGTTTACAGTCCATTGATAAGCTACGCCAGGACCTCCATTGGTTGGTGTAGCCGTAAATGTAATGTTCGCTCCGGCACAAACAGGCCCGGCTGGTGCGGCAGCTATTGTAACTGACGGAATCAAGATTGGATTGACAGTCATGTTCACAGGAGCGCTCGTAGCTACCGCTGGTGATGGGCAAGCTGCGCTGCTGGTCATTTGAACGGTTATTACTTGGCCATTGGTGAGCGTGCTTGATGTGAATGTATTCGTGGTCTGGCCAGGGATGGGGTTTCCTCCAGAAAGCCACTGATAGGTAGGGGCCATACCACCATTATTTGGCACTGCTGTAAAGGTCACGGATGTTCCTGCGCAAATCGCCCCGGCTGGAACAGTGTTGATGGTAACAGTTGGATTTACAACTGGATTCACAGTAAATAGCAAAGCGTTGCTGGTAGCGGTAGGCGCTGTATTACATGCCAAACTAGTAGTCATAATGCATGTCACGCTCTGTCCGTTCAACGGGGAATATGTAAAGGTATTTGTGACTGATGCAGGTCCTTGAGGATTGCCGTTTACAAACCATTGATAGGTTGGAGTCGCTCCTCCGTTGACAGGAGTCGCTGTAAATGTTACTGATGTTCCAGCGCAAATGGTGGTTGCTGTTGAGGCGGCGATCGTTACTGATGGAGTAACGTTATTAGTAACTGTAACTGTCTGACAAAGATTAAGTCCAGAGGTTGTACAGCCGTTGCCATCGGTTACTGATGTGATACAATAGGTGGTGGTGGCCGCTGGTGCCACGTTCAAAGCAAAAGGTGATGCAGTGATTCCGTTCACTGGCCATGTTACGCCAGCTCCCGTTCCGTTAATTGACCAGTTTGGAGTCCCAGTTAAGCTCACCTGTAGATTGGTATTTCCTCCAGTACAAATGGTGGTTCCCCCTGTGAGGTTAGCGGTAGGTAGTGGGTTTACAGTAATCGTCATTGGATTATTCTGCGGGTTTGAGCAGAATGGCAATGTTGTGTATTGAACATCAGTAATGGTGTATACTGTTGTTTGCGCTGGATTTACACCATTGAGTACCTGACCATTGGTCCATGGCGCTGCGGGGAGATTCGGAGCACTTACTGGATCTGGAACACTTGCATTCCAGGTAACATTGAATGAACCAGGTTGACTGATGTTAACGGTGATTGGTGTTGATCCACCAACGCAGAGTGGTCCTGCCTGAGCGAACGTGGCTGTGGCCAAAGGTCTAACCGTAACAGTGACCGGCACGTTTACCGGTGTGACGCAAGCAGGGGTGTTTGTATACGCTACACTCGTTAGTGTGTAAGTTGTAGTAGTCGTTGGAGAGACGTTGATGGTAAATGGTGACGCTGCGATATTTAACGGCCACGCAATACCTGCTCCCGTTCCATTCACTGTCCATGGCCCTGTGCCTGTCAGAGTGAATGTAATTGCAGCGCTGCCTCCATTACATATGGTAATGGCGTTGGAACCTGCAATATCCATGTTACCTCCAGGTTGGGGAGAGTTGGCCACGGTGCCGCATACATTCGACGAACAGCCGGGGATACTCGTATCTGTGACCGTTACACAATAGTTGCCGTCAGCGAGTCCTGTGATGTCCTGCGTCACGGGACCATTACTCCATGCGTAGGTGTATGGACCAGTTCCGCCAACGACAGTGAGATCGATGGCTCCATCATTCTGAAGACAAGATTCGTTGGTGATTGCTTGGTTGATGCTTTGAAGAGATACATCAACATCTAGCACTGCCGTAGCGTTGCACTGAGCAGGAACGCCGTTGAGAGTTACTTGTATTTGAGTATCTGTGCTTATGGTGTTTAGGTTTTGCGTTGCAGCATTACCTACAATACCTGGTGTATTATCTCCATTTAAGACAGTCCATGTTAAATTCGTTCCTCCGAAAGCTGTTACTGGAAGGGGCGCACCGAGGCAAATGGTGGTATCTGTCACACTTAGAGTGAGATTTGGATAAATATTTACGGTGACCGTCATCACATCAGAACCAGGAAGAACACATGCGTCATCAACGGCATTCAAGGTGATAGTATGCGTACCTACCATGGCGTCCGTCGTGTTCATGAAAATACTTGCATTGGCGGGGTTTAGACTGGACTGAGAAATCTGTGGATTGCCGGGGGCTAATGCTGGCGGAAACACTGCCGAAATTGTAATACCCCTAATAGGATTGGGGTTAGAAGCCGCAACGTTGAATCGAAGCGAATCTCCAACACAGACTCCAATTGTATTCCCTCCTTCTGAATTACCTAAATTAATGCTTTGAACTTCTGGAATTAAGAAATCCGTCGGCGTGGACGTACAGTTGCGAATAAGCACTGCGCTGGAGTAATTGATAACTCCAACAGGGTTACCACCATTTGTGATGGTCATCGTGATCGGAACCAAGTGGAAGCCAAGACTCATTCCATTTGTATTCACAGTGATCTGGCCTGTAGTAGCATTTACAGCCAACCCGTTAACTGGCGTGTAGCCGGGAATAGGCCCACTTACACTTGAACTGCCTGCAGTAGTCAATGGAGTTCCAAGAGAGTAGTTAATTGTCAGGCCCGCAGTATTGGCCGTATTGGTCGGGTTAGTAACAGCCCCAATATTTTCGCACTCGTACGGAATGATATTGTTCGTTAATGAAGGAGAGGAGCTGCACGTGCTTGTATTGATTTGAGAGCTTACCCAAGCGGTAGGTGTATTGGTGGCATCTATGTTATTGAAATAATACCAGTTGTTCTCGTTCCAAACTGCGTTGTACACACAACCAGGCTGAAGAGTCACAATACCCCTGTAGACAACTTGGACAACCCCAGGAATTAGTCCGCCGAGTTGACTGTTGTTGAAATACCAAACACAAGTGCTATTTTGTAATTCGGTGGCGCAAAGTTCTGAAATCTGCGTTTCTGATACGAAAGGCAAATCCGCGGAGAACGGCGGAGCAGCGCATCCAGTAGGGAAGAAAAATACATTTTCCGTGCTTAAGGATATTGTAGAACCGAAGCAGTCTTTGTACTGAGTGTAAGTGATTTCATATTGATTGCCTCCCAAGCAAGACCAAGTGATATGACCACCGAGAATTTGCGAGGAGTGAGACTTTAAAGAAACTAAAACTAAAAAGGCGCAAATAAGGGCATTGAAAAGTTTGGTTTGCATAGTAAGTATATCTTAATGCACTGATCGTTACACGGTTAAGGTTTTTTAGAAGACACGTAGACAACTGAAAAGGTCGCACGTTTCCCTAAAATTAGGCCGAAATATACAATTTTTGTTGCAAACATGTTGAAAACACTGAGATTTTGACCGAAAAAATAATTCATGCATAAGTCTTAAGATTCAGATAACACAAAGACTAAGTAGATTTTAAACAAAAGTGCGCCTGAATGAATGCGAGTAGCTACATTTGTAGCCCCAAAATCGAATTTTATAAATTCTCAATAAATGAAAAGAAATCTACTTACCGCATTCGGCTTTCTTGCAGCGATTGCAATGTCTGCTCAAGACTGTTCTGATTTGATTATTTCGGAGTACGTAGAGGGTAGCAACAACAACAAAGCTATTGAGTTGTATAATGCTTCTTCTCAGCCGATTAATCTTGGTACCACTAGCAACCCAGTTTACTCAATGGGGCGCGAAAGAAATGGAAATGCAATTCCAATGTTGTTGCCAATAACAGGGGTGATTGAACCATATCAAACGAAAGTATTCGTTCTCGATAAAACAGACCCAAATGGAACTGGTGTTGATGAGCCAGTATTTCCTGAGTTGATTGCTCTGGCTGACACGCTTGTAAATCCGGTTTACGTTGAATCAAACTCTCCATTTTATTTCAACGGAGACGATGCTTTTTATTTAGTGAAAAATGGTTCTGTTCTTATCGATATGATTGGTAAGACAGGTGAGGATCCAGGTGGTGGATGGTCAGTACCTGGTGACCCCAATACACGCTGGTGGACAGAAAACAACACGCTTGTGAGAAAGCAAAGCGTATTGAGAGGTGTTTCAGCTTCTCCAACAGTATTCGATCCTTCATTGGAGTGGGATAGCTTGCCAGTAAACACCTTTTCTAACTTGGGTATTCACGTTTGCGATTGCGAATTCGCAAAAGTGAACGAGCAATCTTCTCAATCATCATTTGAGGTTTTCCCAAATCCATTTGAAGGTGGCAATCTCGTGTTGAAGAGCGCTACGAAAATGATTTCATTCACGCTCGTTAGTGCTAATGGTCAAGTTGTGAGAGAAAGAGAGTTTGTTAATTCTAATTACCAAACAATTGATCTTCCCCAAGTAACTCCCGGAATGTATATGATTCTAATGGAGTTTGAAGATGGTAGTAGAAATTATCAGAAATTGATTTATAGATAAATTAGAAAGGGGTTTTAAAACCCCTTTCTTTTGCTTTTATCCTTTACCAACCAGTACCAATCATGAGATTCCTTATCTCCTTTATCGCGATCCTAAGCACTCAAGTTTTATTTTCACAATCAAAATTATCAGGTGTTGTCCGAGATGGATACTCTGGCGAAACCCTTATTGGCGCTACGGTTTTCTACGCCGAAGGGAAGGGCGCAGTAACCGACCTCGACGGTAATTTTAGCCTTAGCCTTGCGCCAGGTAATTACACGATTACTGTCAAATATGTCGGTTTTGCCGATTATTCCAGAGAAATTGAACTCACCGCAAAGGGTTTGTTCCTGGAAGTAAAAATGGAAAGCGCGGATTTAAAAGAAGTTGAAATCGTTGCAGACATTGCTGTAGATAGAAAGACTCCAGTAGCCTTCTCTGACATCAGCGCGCTCAAGATTAGAGAAGAGCTAGGAACGCAAGACCTTCCATTGGTGCTCAATACCACTCCAGGTGTCTATGCAACTCAGTCGGGAGGGGGTGATGGAGATGCACGCGTCAACATTCGCGGTTTCAACCAGCGAAATGTATCCGTAATGGTAGATGGTATTCCCATGAATGATATGGAAAATGGCTGGGTGTATTGGTCCAACTGGTTTGGTCTGGACAATGTCACCCAAAAGGTCCAAGTTCAAAGAGGTCTAGGTGCTTCAAAACTCGCTGTACCCGCTATTGGCGGTTCCATCAATATTCTTTCTCAAGGTATTGAACAGAAGCGCCAATTCACAGTATCCTCTGAGCTCGGCAACAACCGAAACATTCGAAATTCAATTGGCTTCAATTCAGGAAAGCTAAAGGGAGGATGGGGCGTCACCGCAGCATTCTCATATAGAATGAATGATGGTTGGGTAGATGAGCTGGGCAGCGAACAATATTTCTATTTTGTAAAAATTCAGAAAGAATTCAAGCATCACAGCTTTTCTCTTTCTACCATGGGCAGCCCGCAGCAACACTTTCAGCGCATTGGTCGACAATTAATGCAAACTTACGACTTGGATTATGCGCAAGAGTTAGGTCAAACTTCGACTCCTATCGCTGGTCAAATCGTAGACATGGGGTTGCGCTACAATTCAGAATGGGGCTTCCTCAGAAGGGACCGCGGCAATCCAAATGCTCCAACAGAAGTTTTTAACTCGAGACTAAATTACTACCATAAGCCTATCGGAAACTTCAAACACTTCTGGACTCCAAATGAAAAATTTGCATTGAGTAACATTGTATATTTCTCATTCGGCGACGGAGGTGGAACACGATTAAACAATAGTCAGATTGATCCCGAAACAGGGCAGCTGGATATTCAATTCATGTATGATAGAAATACAAAGCCTGTTCAATCAGTACCTTTCTTACCCCCTGTATTTCCATATGATCTAAACGTGGTAAACGATATCAATCAGTACAAAGCGACTTATTATCTTCAGTCATCTATTAACAGTCACAGATGGTATGGCGTCCTTTCTACATTTAAGTATAAGTTGAATGAAAGTGTAGAATTTTCTGGAGGTATTGATGGAAGATATTACACTGTAAATCGTTATCAAGAAATTTATGATTTGCTGGGTGCAGATTATGTTCATATTCCGAGCATTCAAAGCCGTGATGCAAACAACCCTTCTCAAGTAGTATTTAGAGAAGGCGATAAAATCAATTACAATGTAAGCAGTGTTGTAATCAACTATGGTACTTTCTTTTTAGCGGAAATCGAAAAAGAGAAGTGGACAGGATTTGTCAATGTCACCGCTTCGCGCAATGAATTCAATCGCGTGAATTTATTCGGACTAAAAGATGAAGAAGGGAATCACCCCGAGTCTGGATGGCAGCGCTTTTTCGGATACACTGCTAAGACTGGAGCCAAGTACAAATTGAATAAACGACACAGCTTCTTCGCTAACGCTGGTTTTTTGAATCGTGCACAATTGATTCAAAACGTGTACAACGGTAATACCATCAGTGTCAATAGAGACATCGAAAACGAAGAAATTACTTCTGGTGAAATTGGATACGTTCTTTCTCAAAAGGGACTTCGCGTTACAGTAAATGGCTACTATACCCTTTGGAACAACCGCCCCACAACAGTTCCAGTGACGGTGGGAACCGAAACGGTTTTGGCCTTTGTACCCGGAATGAGAGCCAGACACTCAGGAATAGAATTCGAATCCGAATACCAAGTCGATGACAAGCTTACTGTTGAGGGCGTAATTTCATTGGGTGATTGGGTTTGGCAGTCTGAAAACAGTGCTGTTATTCTCGATGAAATCGGCAATCCAATCGGCGAGGTGAGTTTCGATGCAAGAGGAGTGAAAGTTGGGGATGCTGCTCAAACACAATTGAGTGCGGGCTGCAGATACGAACCCATCAAAGGCTTTTATATCAGACCACGCATCACTTATTTCACAGACAACTTTTCAGATTTCAATCCTGAGACTTTGAGAGGCGATAACGCAGGTCGTCAATCTTGGGAAATGCCTTCTTACTACACGTTTGACTTGAATCTTGGATACAGCGCCAAAATATTCAAAGATTATAAATTAGGCTTCCGTTTGAATCTTATCAATATCACCGATCAGAGATTTGTGACCGATGCTACAAACGGTAGCACCTTTGATATTAATACAGCCGAAGTTTTCTTCGGTATGGGATTCCGCTGGAACGTCGGGCTTAACTTCACATTTTAATACGAAATAAGATCAATTACATCATAATGAAAACAAATCGATTATTAAAAGGAGCGTTCGCATTTATGACACTCGCACTCTTGACGATGTCAGCAAGCGCTCAGGCTATTTTGCCAACTTCATGGAGCTTTGACGTTGCAGCACCTGCAGGTTGGTCAGAATCTCTAGGCTCAGGAAACACACGCTATACCAACGGTTTCGTTGGTTCTGCTTGCCGCTTGGATAACACAGGTGAGTTTGTTCTTCTCGAGTTTGTTGAAGAACCGGGAGTGGTTACTTATACCATGAAAGCCCAAAACACTGGAGGGCCATTTGCAGGATCATTTACAGTTCAAGAATCAGCTGATGGTAGCAACTGGACTACATTGCGTGCTTTCGTGGACGCCGCTCTTCCAAGTGCAGCCTTCACGACTTTCAACGACACACCGCTGCCAGCAACTCGTTTTATTCGTTGGTTTTTTACAAATAAGGTTAGCGGAAACAACGTAGCATTGGACGAAATCTCTTTGGCTTTACCAATCGCTGGTTCTGAGCAAGAGATCAATATCACTTCAGGTGGAAATAACGTTCCAAGCACTACCACACTTTTCATCGGTAATGCTACCACAACTGTTATTACTGTCGAGAATCTTGGTAACGATGGCGTGCTCGAAGTACCTACGCTTTCAGTAGACGGTCCGGATGCAGACCAATTCTCTGTTTCTCCTTTCGAAAGCGGAAACTCTATTGCCCCAGGAAGCTCTTCTTCATTTGAGTTGACATTCACACCAGTTGGTACAGGCTCGCGTTTCTGCACGCTTACTTTTGAAAATAACGATGCGTCAGAAAATCCTTATATCATTAATGTTTACGCAATCAGCGGAACAGCTGCTACCGAACCTTCGGCTGCTGCAGGACCAATTACCTTTACCAATCTCTCGTCTTGGGATTTCAATGTGAATATCAACCAGGGTTCTTCAGATGCTGAGCGCTTTGTAGTGCTTCGCAAAAAAGGTGCGCCTGTGACAGAAACTCCTTCAGACAACATGACTTACGTGAGAGGCCAGTGGATTGGCGGTGCTCAGGTAGTATATGTTGGAGAGGCTGCTTCTTTCAATGCTCGCAATATCGAAGCCTCAACGAGCTATCACTTCGCAGTATTCCCAGTAAACGGTCCAGTTGGATTTGAAAATTATCTTACAGAAAACCCAGTAACAGGTACCGCTACTACGCTTGGTCCTAACATCGGTTCATACTACTCTGGTTTGAATCACAACGATGCAAACTTTGTAGCACAGCTCACAGCAAAGCTCGATCCTACAAATTATTTTCAAATTTTCTACAGCAATTACATCAGTACGCTTATCAATGAGTTTTATGTAAAAGATACTGTGACGGTGGCTGGGGTTAGTGCTAATGCAGTAGAGTGTCAGTACTCTGGAGATGTACAAATTTATGAAGCAGGCTTTACTTTCTGGACAGGTACTGGCTCATCAATTATCAGTCGCGAGCACGCTTTCCCACAGAGTTGGATGCCTACTTATCTCGACGCGGCATTTGATGATTCAGACGAAGTTTCTGACTTACACAACTTGTTCCCTGTAAATCAGGTTGAGTGTAACGCCGTTCGCAGCAACTATCCTTACGGCGAAGTTGTAAACGCAACAGATGTTTATGGCGATTGTCAATTGGGTACAAACTCATTCAATCAAACCGTTTACGAGCCACGCGCTTCAATCAAAGGTGATGTCGCTCGTGCGATGATGTATCAGTCTGTTAAGAATAATGCTCCCGGCGAAGATTTCAGTTTCCCAGAGCAAATTTCATTCTTGATTCCTTATGGTCAAATGGACTATATCATCAAGCAGTGGCACTTTGAAGATTTGCCAGACAATTATGAAATTGCACGCAATGAATACATTCAAACGAAGCAAAATAATAGAAATGGATTCATTGATAGCTTAGACTTCCCTTGCTATATCCGTTTTAGCAACCTTACCAAGTTTGTCCCACAATTTGTGAATACACTGGGAACACTTAACTGTACAGATATGGCAATGTCTTATCAGTGGTTGGTGAATGGAGAAGAAATCGAAGGAGCCACTTCTGCATCTTACGTGCCAACAGAAACAGGAGCTTACTCTGTTCGCGTTCAGCAATTCGAAGAATGTCCAGTGTTTGAATCTGCAGCAACAGAAGTAACTGTTTCTGTGAACGAGAACAACCTTGAGGGTTGGAACCTGGAGGTGTTTCCAAATCCATCAAATGGTGTGTTCAATGTAGCCGTTGAGGCCGCAACTTCTGAAATGGTTGATGTGGTTGTGAGCAATGCCTCTGGCGCACGCGTATCTCTTGGAAAGCAGACTTTAGTTCAAGGTCGCAATGTGATTGCTGTGAACCAAAACTTAGATGCAGGAATTTACTTCATTGAGGTAATTGCCAGCAACGGTAAGTTGGTGAAGTCAATCATTGTTGAGTAATAAAATTAGCATAATGCATAAAAAAAAAGCGGCTCCCTTGGGAGCCGTTTTTTTTTTTTCTCTACTATTTTAAAAAGTATATCGCAATGCTAATGCGGCATCGTTATACAACCAGCCGCCGCCGTTTAAGTTGATCA
>CANGVZ010000014.1 GCA_947457285.1 Flavobacteriales bacterium
GCAATCGCTAAAGGCCTTTTTGTTGTTACCTTGCAGCACTTTCTTAATACCACTTATCAAATTTCATGAAAGCAAGAGTCATCCTGTTGTGTGCGATCTGTTTTAAACTGGTTTCATTCGTTAATGCCCAAGAAAATAAACCAATTCAAGGCCAGCTAAGAGGTAACTTCCAGTTATTGTGGCAGCAGTACACAGAAGATAGCACCATTGGAGCTGTAGTTCCGCCCACGAAAACAGCTTTAAACGCGTTTGGTAATTTCACCTATACCTATGGTAAATTCACCAGTGGCGTTCGCTTCGAATCTTATCTTGATGCCATTCAAGGTTATTCAGTAGGAGCGCGCTTCAAGGGCACAGGAATCGGCAATCGATATGCCCAGTATAAAACAGATCTTCTTGATATCACTGTCGGAAATTTCTACGAACAGTTTGGTTCTGGTTTGGCTCTGAGAACATATTGGGAACCCAATCTTGGTATTGATAACGCGCTGGATGGAGCGAGAGTGATTCTTACTCCATTCGCGGGAACTACGCTTAAAGCAATTTATGGCCATCAACGTCTTGCTTTTGATAGCCGACTTGTCAATTCAGAATCCATCGTGCGTGGTGCCGATGCAGAGTTTAATTTGAATGAACTCATTGGAGCTCTGGATGCTCGAGGTGGTGATAGCTTGCCGAGTTTTGGAGACTCAAAGTTGAGGGTGACATTAGGGGGGAGCTATGTGAGTAAATACGAACAGGGAGGCATCTTAGAAGTCGACTCGTTACTTTTAGCGCTCCCACAAAATGTTGGCTTGATGAGTGGTCGCGCCAATATCTACTACGGCCCATTTTCTCTTTACCTAGAATATGCTCAGAAAGTAAATGATCCGAGCAAAGACAACGGGTATATCTACAATAAAGGAGAAGCATATTTTGTGAATGCCAGCTATTCCAAGAAAGGATTTGGTATCAATGCCGCCGCAAAGATGATCGACAACATGAGCTTTAGATCCAATCGCGATTTATCGCTTTTTGATGTGCCTATCAACTTTAACCCAGCACTCACAAAGCAGCACACCTACAACCTCGCTGCCACATTATATCCATACGCCACCCCACTCGCGGGAGAAGTGAGCTATATGGCTGAGGTTTTTTATACCATTAAAAAAGGTACCGCCCTGGGAGGTGAGTATGGTACAAGCATTGCCGTGAACTACGCAGCGGCAAATAGTCCTGATACAACGCCGCTCGAAGGGCGCGAAAGCCTTATCAATGGCTACCGCCGAAATTCTTTAGGCTTTGGAGACGATAAATATGTGCGCGATTTTAACGTCGAAATAAAAAGAAAAATAAATAAGAAACTCAGTCTTGCAGCAACGTATTATTATCTGGAATTTAATACACTCATCACGCCTGTTACGAACGATTTCAAGGGTTTGTTGTTTGCAGATATTCAAGTGTTGGAGGTAAATTACAAAGTGAATTCAAAGAATAATTTTCACATTGAACTTCAAGCTATGCAAACAGAGCAAGACAAAGGCGATTGGGCCACGGCGTTGGTGGAATACACTTATTCTCCACACTGGAATTTTGCAATTATTAACCAGTACAATTACGGAAATCCTAAAGAGGACAAAAGAATTATGTATCTTTTCGGCACCGTTGGATATATCAACGGTCCTACGCGGATCAGCCTTGGATACGGTAAGCGTCGTGAGGGGGTATTTTGTATCGGAGGTGTATGTCGTGCAGTACCAGCAACCAACGGTTTTGAACTTAGTATAACAAGCACATTTTAATTGAATGATCATGAATAAAAAGTTTTTCTATCTTTCATTCATTGTGGCAGCCATCATCTTCAATGGCTGCAGTGACACAGAAGATCCAGTGATTAAATTGGATAGCCGCTATTTGGATAACGTTTATGGACCCGCTCCTGAATTCGATATACTGGTAAGTCCTGTCAAGAATGTATTATTCGAGGAGTTCACAGGACACAAGTGTGGCTTCTGCCCTCCAGCTACGGCAATGGTAAAGCAATGGGACGCAGAAATGGAAGAGAGACTCGTGCCTGTTACAATTCATGCGGGTACTTTGGCAGCCGTGGGGTCAGAGCCTTTTGAAAGAGATTTCACAAATCCCGATGGAAACGTGTATTGGGCACAAGTGGAAGGCGGGTTCAATCCAAGCGCTCGAATTAATAGAGTAACTGGAATACAAAACGCTTACCCAGACGCATTCTGGAGAGATATGATTGATGAAGAAATTGCTGAAGCGCCTCAGGTGGCTATGCAAATGGTAACGTCATATGTTGCTGAGGATGGCATTGTAAACATTCATGCACACTCTCAATTCTTGAACAATCTTTCTGGCAACTACGATTTAGTAGTATTGCTTACCGAAAGTAAAATTATCAGTGCACAAGAGGACTACAGTCAAGACCCATCAGAAATTTTGGATTACGAACACAATTATGTTCTTCATGATGCTGTGACTCCCGCTCTTGGAATTCCACTAGCATCCAACCCGAGAGGAAACGATGTGTTTGTGAAATCATTCTCCTATGAGATGAACCCCAACTGGAATCCTGAACACTGTCATATTGTTGCTTTCGTAATTGACAGAAGCACTGGTGAAGTTTTGAATGTCGTAGAAAAAGATGTCGTTCAATGAGGTTTTTAAAGCTTCTCATTCTTTTTTTGATGTCCACGCAATGCTTTGCGCAAGCAGAGTTTAGTGGTGGTTTGATTGCTGGTGGCGTTACTTCTCAAGTGAGTGGAGACGCTCTTGCTGGATGGGATAAATTTGGTTTTACTGGAGGGGCTTGGGTTCACGTTGGCTTCAATGAGTCTTGGGGCACCTGGGTTGGGATGCAATACATGCCTAAGGGTTCTGCGAAACAAGCTGATCCAGACAACGGAGACTTTAATCAATTTACTTTAATTCTCAATTATATCGAAATGCCTGTCATGGTTACGAGGCTTAAAGGAAATTGGAGATTCGGACTAGGACCCTCCGTTGGTTTTCTAGTCAATCAACTGCAAGTCTTTAATGGTATCGAATATGACGTGAATCCAAAGTTCAGAGCATTTGACATTTCAGGCTCTTTGAGCGTGACGCGTTTACTAGGCGACAAGTTTGCACTTGAATTACGTGGTAACACGAGTATCATTCCTACAAGACCGGCACCTGCGGTGGCTAATCCTTTGAGTTATTATGAAAGAGGAAACTATAATCAGGTGTTGCTACTCGCCCTGCATTATCGTTTTTAGGATCCCTTTCTCAAACCTTCTTCGTTGAAATAAAGTGGCAGAAGGTTTTTGATACCTTTCATTTTATATATCTGACCAGAGCTTCCTTGCATTAAAAGTGTTATTGGTTCGGCCTGATTAAGCTCGTATTCAAGCATTACCTGGCGACATGATCCACAAGGAGTGATAGGGTGCGCTGTATCAACGACAGAGGAAATTGCTCGAATGGCAACCATGATGATTTTATTCTCTTTACGATTAGCGCCTTTCCAGAAAAAGGCAACACGTTCGGCACAAAGACCACTCGGATAAGCTCCATTTTCTTGATTGTTGCCAAGTATAATCTCACCATCATCCAGTAGAAGGGCTGCTCCCACACTAAATTGACTATACGGAGCATAGGCATTTGAAGCAGCTTCAAGTGCTTTTTTTAGCAATTCAATTTCTTTTGAATTTAATTCTGAGAAATTGTCATGTACTTCGTATTCTAGCGCAACGTGTTGTGTATTCATCGCGTTAAACCTAAGGAAAAAAACCGAGTCTCGTATACGAGAGTCTTAACATTCCCATTACATTTGCGTAAACCGCATGGAACCACTAAACCAAATACTGCAAACATTTGGACCTATTTCGCTTTCCGAAATGGATAGTGTTAAGCTCATGAATAGAACTGATACGAAGTTCTTACTTACCATCCAACAGCTTGAATCCATACTCAATGAAGTTCAGCCTCACTATCGCGTGCTCACCATTGATGGAAGAGCTCTGAATAGCTACGAAACTTTATATTACGATACTCAAGATTTTCTATTCTATAGACGTCATCATAGTGGTAAGAAAAATCGCTATAAAATTCGAAAGAGAAAATACGTCGAAAGCAATCTCACTTTTTTAGAAGTGAAATTCAAAACCAATAAGGATCGAACCATAAAGGATCGAACCAAGTTGCAATCCATCGATGAAACATTGCTGCAATCCGAATTGGATTTTATAGAAAATGAAACGCATCTCGACTTGAATTTCGAACCTAAATTGTGGAATAGCTTTCATAGGATTACATTCGTTAGCCTTGAGATCCCGGAAAGAATTACTATTGATCTCGATTTGAAATTTAAACACAATGAAAGGGAAATTTTCTGGCAAAGTGTAGTTATTGCTGAAGTAAAACAAGAAAGGCAAAACAGACATTCGCCTTTTATGATGGCCTTGAAGAAACGCCTCATTAGACAAGAAAGTGTAAGTAAGTACTCTCTCGGTGCTGCAATGTTGTATCCCGAGTTGAAATCAAATAGTTTTAAGTCAAAAATTTTAAAATTAAAGAAGCTCAATGATGGAATGGTTGCATAATCTCTCTGACCTCGTTATATTTTATCTTCAAGATTCAATTCCTGCATTGGGTGATGCAATGGAAGTTGTTAAGGATAAAGGAAAGAACTTTAACCCTCTCAATGGTATTGATATCGTAAAGTGGGATGACTTTTTAGGTCTTATCATACGTCTGGTAATTCACCTTGCCTTCGTGTTTGTGCTGGTGCGCATCATCTATTATCCGATTGCAAAAAGAAAGGATTTTCTATTTACCTATTTGCTGTTTAGTGTATCCATTTTCTTGATGTGTTTCCTTTTGGAATCTGTGAAGCTCGAAATGGGATTTGCTTTGGGTCTTTTTGCTGTGTTTGGCATTATCCGATATCGCACTGACGCCATTCCTATTAAAGAAATGACTTATCTCTTTATTGTGATAGCAATGTCAGTGATGAATGCATTGATCAATAAGAAGATTTCTCTCGTAGAATTGGCTTTTGCAAACTTGGTCATCATCGCTGTGACCTACGGTTTGGAAAAAGTTTGGTTGTTGCGTCACGAGTCACAGAAAATTGTTATTTACGACAACATTGAATTGATTCAACTCGGACGTAGAGCTGAGTTGATTGCGGATCTTGAGAAAAGAACTGGTATCAGAATAACAAGAATTGAAATCGGTAAGATTGACTTCTTGAAGGATACTGTACTTATAAAGATTTCATTCTACGAGGACGAACAACCAGGTCAAATGGATGAGTCGTTGTCAAATTCAAACTAAATAGATAAGGGCGACTGCATAAGCACTGACCCCTTCTTCTCTGCCTACGAAGCCCATCTTTTCTGAGGTTGTTGCCTTGATCGATATTTGATTGACATTAATGCCAGCAACTTCAGAAATGGCGGCTTTCATTTGGTCGGCATGTTTCATCACTTTTGGCCTTTCTAAGCAAAGAGTGCTATCGATATTTCCAATTTCGTAACCCTCAGCTCGGATGAGCTCACATGTTTTCTTCAAAAGGATTTTTGAATCTATGCCTTTGAAATCAGAGGACGTATCAGGAAAATGCTTTCCTATATCTCCTAGGGCCGCTGCTCCTAAAAGAGCATCACAGATGGCGTGGAGCAATACATCCGCATCACTATGCCCTAAAGCGCCTTTATCGTGAGGAATCAAAACTCCTCCTAGCCAGAGATCGCGCCCCTCTACTAATTGATGAACATCGTAACCGAACCCTACTCTGAATGGAGTCATTATTCTGCGTCGGTATCAGATGATTTCGAAGATCCTTTGCCGCCAAGAGCAAATTTCAATGAGAAACGAAGCGTATTCGCAAGAGGATTCTGTTGGGTGGTGCTAATCAAATAGCTCATGTCTATGGTCAAAACCTGGTAACGCAATCCAGCACCTAGTGTAATGAATTGGCGATTTCCTTTCGAGAAGTGCTCGTAGAAATAACCTGTTCTGAATGCAAACTGCTTGTCGTACCAGTATTCGAAACCTCCGCCAATATTAATTTCTCTCAGCTCTTCTCTGAACACAGAGCCCGCATCTACAGAGCCTGTTTCAGGGTTATATTGTCCTGGGGCATCTGTAAATGATTGAACGATTCCAGTGGCAACACCAACATCTGGATTCTCACCAGCAAGGATATTACCGTCGTTGTCATAAATGGGAGGAGTAGGTACGAGCAACTTGTTGAAGTCTACTGTAAACCCTAGGTCGTTGTATTCGTCGAGAGCGAGGATGAGGGCTGATCCTAAACGCAAATTGGTAGGGATAAAATCTCTACGATCGGTGTTGGTATAGCGCATTTTGGCTCCAATGTTCGAAATATTAAATCCAAGATTTAATGTCGCGTCCAAACCAGATATTTTCAAATCATCGTTGGTATAAAAACCATTTACATCCACGGCAAAAGAACGGCCAGGTCTGCTATCGGCACCTAATACATTGGTGCGGCCGGTGAGGTTGGAGTTAACGAAGCGGGCAACGATTCCACCGCTGAAGCGCTCAGATAATTTTTGAGCAAATGCCACATCGACAGCGAGCTCAGCTGGAGTGAAATCTCCCTGCGGAGCGCCAGACTCATCCGTAAAAGAAATTTTTCCAAGTGAAAAATATCTTAACGAACCACCGATGGTCTGGGTTTTATTCAATTTCTTGTATCCACTAAGATATCCAAGACTCATGTCATTGACAAGTTGACGAAGCCATGGTGAATATGAAACACTCAACTCAATTTCTTCTTCAACAAATGCAAGCTTTGCTGCATTCCAATGCACGGCACTCACATCAGGTGAGGTCGCCACACCTGCATCACCCATTGCACCAGCTCGAGAATCAGGAGCAATAGATAAAAATGGCACTGCGGTAGTAATGGTATTCAACTGCACTTGCGCCGCACGCTCCGACTGATTATTTAATTGAGCTTGAGCAGCAATTGAAAATACTAGAGCCAGAATGAAGGTTTGAACTAACGATTTAAACATTTTATTCCTTTTAAATGAAAGGGTTGCAAATATACGGAAATCCCCTTTCTACGTGATTACTATATTTAGGTTATCATTTGAGAATCACAAGTTTCTCATATTTTTCGGCTTGTTGACCTGTTTCGGTATTTCTTACTTCTAATTTGTACACATAAACACCCTTGCCGATGCGGTCTCCAAAGTCATCCGTACCATCCCAAGAAATGCTGTCGCTTCTAAAACCATTTTGCTTAACGCGTTGATTGATGGTTTTTACCAATTTTCCTCCTACGGTGAATACCTGTATGCGAACATCGAGCGCTTCACACGCTTGATTGTGTTCGAAGAAAAAGGATGTATTGGTGGTAAATGGGTTGGGGTAGTTGAGCACATGACTCAACTCGATTCCACTATCATCGGCCACAGTAAATTCTATCGTGCGTTCAGATGAGTTATTGTGAACATCCCATGCCTTGAATGAAATGCGATGAGGTCCAGGGGCGAGGCTATTCAGCTGATAGCGGACGCTACCGCTCTTGTAAGTGTCGAGGTCTGATTCGTAAAAGTCGTTCAGACGAATCGGATTTTGTGTGTCGCCGTCAAGAATGGCTACCAAATCATGGCCAATTCCTGCGCCTGCTGTATTGATACCATTTTCATCTCTTAAAAATGCTACAAATACTGGAGTAGAATTAGTGATTCCCCCGTTTACAAATGTTGAGTCATTCATGAATAAATCCACTTCTGGTCCGACCCGGTTTAGCTCGGCTCCTTCCAAAGAGCTGCCAACCTTGAATCGTGTGTTAGCGCCGTGTGCATCATCATTGCCAGCCACTGCGTAGTAACTAACGCGTGCAGTGTCCACATTGTAATTGATGTCAAATGGAACTACAAATTTGAAATTGAAGTCCCCCCCTTGCACACTTGCCTTCCCTCTGAATAGGTTATTATTATAAACATTAAATGGAATAGGGCCATTGGAATTACCATCGTTGTTTTGGGTAAATGCTTCTGTTGGCTTGTCTTGTACGTTGGGGTAGATAAACCCATTGAAGTTTGTCAATTTATTTCCATTCACATCACCCACGTATCCTGTGAAAGTTACTTCTTCTAATGCTTTTAATGTGTCATTGAAATTTTCTATAGAAACACCATTGATCGCAGAGGTGTACACGTAGTATTTTGGATAAACCATGCGAATAGCAGGGTCTCCCATGAGGCTAAAATTGAGTTTGCTCAAATTACCAGAGCTCACTTCATTTTTAGTCATCATATTAATTCGTCCTAAACTTAGATCTGTTATAGTTTCCTTTTCAAATGCTACATCAAAAAATGCCACGTTCATTTCAAAGTTTGCATTCGAGGTTACAACGCGGGTTGTTGTCATCGTAGCGATAGCGCCACCATTCGGATTCATAACCAAAATCTCACCTGCAGAATTAAAGCCAGGGTCATCAAAACGGGAGAGTTCGCATGTGGCGGTTAAGAAGACTGGCAGTCGGGTTTTATTGGTCCATCCACTGATTGTTGGAATGGTGAGAATACGCTCGTGCGCCCAGCCGCGTTCTCCTCCATGACCAGTGTAGGTTACTAGTAAAGAGCCATTTTCAACTCTTCTTCTAATGGCATCTTCTCCCTCTGGGTATCGCTCACCACCAGGAGTTACTACTTGCGTGAAGGCGTCCATGTACAACTTCGAAATATCATATTGCGGATGCCTCTCTGAAAGTGTGTTGGCTAAAATTTCGCTTCCGGTCATGTGATAGGTCTCGAATGGACTTCCATTTCCATCTGTATCATCGCTTACAAACGTCAGCACATTCCGCCATGATCCATAAGGACTGCCGGTATCATCACCTATGCAACCAGCAGCACCGTCTACAGTTGTATTTTCGGCGAGATAGGATCTTACTTTAGAAACATAAGTAATTGCTTCTCCAACATCCGATGCTGGGATGCGGCCAATGCCACAATCCAACTTATCGATACCCGCTCCAGACTCATTATCATCCAAAAAAACAAAATAATCATCACTCACATAAGATCGCAGAGGGTTGATGCTATTATCACTTTCAAAAACAATGACGTTGGGTCCATTAAATGCATTTAAACCTTTGTTTGTGAGGTAGGATCCATCACCGAATATTAATAGATTTTGAGGCTTTTCGTCATCATTTGCTGCACGATCATAGAGCATTTTCATCAACATTCTGAATGCTGTTACATCTGGATTGCCGGAAGAAAACTCATTGAATATTTTAAAAGGAGAAAGTACTTCTACAGTCATCCCCATACCTCTGTGGATTTCTGCGAGCTCGTTGGCGTAAGGCGTGTGCGATGGTGCAGTTATAATTATATAGTCAATGTTCGAAAGACTATGGAGGTTTTGGTTTTCCACTCGTCCCACTGCTCGTGGAGTGAGAAAGCCCGCGGCAGAAAATGCAATATACTCCTTCACCTCCCCATGATTGGCTTTGAATGAGAGTGTACCGCTATTGTTTTGAAAAGAAATATTCTCTGGATTAATGGGATTTGTAATATCCCAGATGCTAGATACACTCGATGCTTGAGCGAGCTGATACTCTGATATGTTTCCAGCGCCCGCCACGCGACTGTCGCGAAATTTCATTTGAGAACCACTCATTGTGAGTGCGCGAATGGCATTGACTCGAAGGTAATCAATCCAGCCTTGAGCCTCTGAATTGAATTTGATAAAGTTTAAAGCGACAGCGACCTGGGAGTTATTCGGAGTAAAATTAATGGAACCCGTTGAAATGTTTGCGACGTTCGATACTGCGTCATCGCTCACAGGGGTGGGCGAGGCGGTGGCGGTGCTGCCGGCTACATTAAAATTGAATGAGCTTGTGCCACCAATAGATCGAACTACTACGCTGTAATCAAGTACCGCTGGCTCCGGAAGTGCGTTTGGAAAATTAAATGAGAAGGTAGCACTCGTATTGAACTCAAAGGGATCTCCGAAAAATTCACGCCCTGATTTGGCAATATTGATTTGGTCGTTTTCTATGTATTGAAAATCTTGAAATGAAGTGATGGTTTGGGTCGCGGCTCCCTCAGGTACAGGCTGCGCGCTAATTCTAAGTGGAAGAGAATCATCAATTCTTATAAAGTAATATGCCGAATCTGAATAATAGTGCTTGTCGTGCTCCCAGGTATTTGGGGTTGTATTTGTTCTAATCTTCCATGTATCGGGACCTGAGCCATAGAATAAAATAAAGTCGTTGTCATTAAACACCCCGTCGTTTTCTCCTTGCACGAGGATAGCATTTTTTTGTAAGTCGTCATAACGAAAATCGGCATTTGAAATAGGAAGTAGTTTGCCTCCATTTCCGTAAATGTTGATGTTTTGAGGGTTTATTTCAGAAGTATTTACCCCAAGTTGATTCAACAAGGTTTTATCAATTCTGTAAACACCATCCCGAGCAATGGCAATTTTATACCAGGTGCCTTCTGCTAAAACGGAGTTATCAGCAAACTCCATCGTGCGGTTGCGAGTATTTCCACCCTGGCCCATAGAAATTTCGAGCTCAAATGATTTGAGTGCCTCTACTTGTCTTCCGACCAAACGCAGAGGAACGATTGTAGTGACTAGATAGTCGCGTTCACCCCCTTTTCGAGTAACGACTTTAATTTGCCAATCGTTGGTTAGGCCTTGTAAATCAATGTTTTGCAATAATTTTTCTGGCAAAAACGTAACCTCTTGGGCCAAAATGCGGTATCCAACCACCGAAGCATTTGTAGTAATCTGCTTTTGCTCAGAGAAAAGAGGCAAATTGAAGTTGTCTTCTGTAAAACCTTCACCCTTGAAGTATAAAGTTCCATCAGAGGCCACGTTCGAATTTTCCGAAGCATTCCACTCTATAATACCACTGATATTCAGTGTGTTTTGTGAAAGGAGGGGAGCGGAAAAAAGAATACCTGCGGCACAATAAAGTGCTATAAAAAGGCGATTATGCATATTTTTCAAAGGGATAAAGCAACGGCTCAAACTTAATACGAGTCTAATTATTGTAAGTGATTAATGTTTTTTAAGACAAAAAATGTTGTAATATTGCTAATTCATTTTTTACCCCAAGTAAAAATCGTGCGAATGAAAAAAAGTTTATTCTGTCTTTTCGCTGTCCTCACTGTCTCCACTCAGTTGTTGGCGCAAGATCCTGAGTTTACTCAGTTTTACGCCAATCCCCTTTACCTCAACCCTGCGTTTGCTGGAACGGCACGTTGTCCACGTCTTGTTATGAACTATCGCAATCAATGGCCTTCGCTATCTGGTTCGTTCGTGACGACGAGTGCGAGCTACGACCAACACGTAGAGACGATCCAAGGTGGATTAGGTCTTATTGTTATGAATGATAGAGCAGCTCAAAGTACTTTGAGCACCACTACTTTCAGTGGTATCTACTCTTATCAGCAACCTATCACAAGAAAATTCTCTATCAAAGCTGGCTTCCAGGCCACTTATTTCCAAAAGTCTTTGGACTGGAGTAAGCTCACCTTCGGTGATATGATCGACCCTCGCAAAGGGTTTATCTATGAAACAAACGATATACCACGCGGTGGTAACATTAAAAATGTTGACTTCAGCGCTGGTATCCTCGGTTTCAGCGATGTGTTTTATGGTGGATTTGCGGTGCATCACCTCAATGAACCAAATGAATCTCTCATTGTGGGCACAAGCCGCTTGCCAATGAAGTTCACCGCTCACGCTGGAGCTTTGATCCCGATCCAAAAGAAAAGAAGAGACGCAGAAGCTAACATTTCACCAAATGTGCTCTACCGTCGTCAGGGTGAGTTCCAACAACTCAACCTTGGCATGTATGTAAATAAAGGTCCTATCGTAGCTGGTGTTTGGTTCCGCGGTTTGCTCTTTGGAGAGACCTACCGCGATGCTTTCATCGCCACGATTGGTCTTCAAACTGATGTGGTGCGTTTTGGCTACAGCTACGACGTAACTATTTCAGAATTGACACCTGCCACTGGCGGTTCTCACGAGGTTTCTTTGACAATCATGTTTGAGTGTCGTAAGAAAAGAACGAAGTTCCGCACAATAGCATGTCCCTCTTTCTAGTTATAAGACTACTTTTATACCGGCATAATAATCAGGAAAATCAGGAAAATCATGAAATCAGTAGTAAGCAAACTTACAACCGTGGCCCTTCTTGGGGCTATTGTTGTTTTCAGCTCTTGCGAAAAATCGAACTCAGGCGCAACCGGATGGTCGTACAACGATCCTAAAAACGGTGGTTACGAGCGCCCAGAGTACGTGGAGCAGGAGACAGGTCCAGGTCTGGTACTCATCGAAGGTGGTACATTCACCATGGGCCGTGTTGAAGATGATGTCAACTTTACGTGGGATAACATCCCTCGCCGTGTTACCGTTTCATCTTTCTATATGGATGAAGTAGAGGTAACCAACCAATACTGGAGAGACTACCTCTACTGGCTCGGTCTGGTTTATGGTGATTCTTATCCAGAAATCATCAATAAAGCGCTTCCTGATACTTTGGTATGGCGCGAAAAGATGGAATACAACGAACCATATGTAGACTACTACTTGCGTCACCCTGCTTACAGCGATTATCCTGTAGTAGGTGTAAACTGGTTGCAAGCAAATGACTACTGCGCTTGGAGAACAGACCGCGTTAACGAGTTGATTCTTATTCGTGAAGGTCTTTTGGTTCACAATCCACAAGCACAGTCAGATGGTGACCACTTCACAACAGATGCTTACCTCAACGGTCAGTACGAAGGTGAAAAGGCTGCTGATGGTGTTAAAAACCTTAGCCCGAAAGCAGGTTCTGAATTTAGAAACGTTCGTGTTGAAGATGGGGTTCTTTTACCTCGCTACCGCCTGCCCACCGAAGCAGAATGGGAATACGCAGCACTCGGCTTGATCGGAAACTCATATCAGGAATTGATTACAGACCGTCGCGCCTACCCTTGGAATGGTCACTATGTGCGTAATGATGACAATGGAGGTAGATTCTTCGGTACGATTCGCGCCAACTTCGTAAGAGGTGCGGGTGACTATATGGGTACTGCTGGTTATCTCAATGATGCTGCGGAAATCACTAGCTTGGTTTACGCTTATCCTCCAAATGACTACGGTCTTTATAATATGGCCGGTAACGTTTCAGAATGGGTAATGGATGTTTACCGTCCTCTATCACCAGAAGATAAGTCAGACTTCAGACCTTTCCGCGGTAACGTTTATCAAACTAAGACTTTGAACAGTGATGGTACTGTTGCTGATAAGTACGACTACACAGTATATGATATCGAAGGTGTTCAGTATTTTATCACTGAATATCAAAAGGTAGCAGGACCTAAATTGGTGGAAGCGGATATGACGCTCATCGATCAGAGCCTTCAAAAAATTGAGCAAGCAAAAGAAAAAGAAAAAGAAAGAAAAATTGACGATGCTCAGGCTTTGATGCAAGAAGTAATGGATTTGGTGACCAACTCAGAATCACCAATCGCTCCAGACCTTCGTGATGGAATCGCTGACTATATCGAAAATACAGCGGGTGACATGAGAATGAGAGATGTTACCATGGAAGAAAATATCGACCGTCGTAACTATCGCAAAGCAGACAATATCGACTATAAAGATGGTGACTGGGCGAGTTCAAACTCTTATGCTGATGCATCATTTGAAACCGACAACAACCGTATGTATGAGTGGGGTCAAACTACCCTCATCAACAATAGAGCTCGTGTTTACAAAGGCGGCAACTGGAGAGATCGCGCGTATTATACCATTCCTGGTACACGCAGATTCCTCGATGAGCGCCGTTCGATGTCAACACTCGGCTTCCGATGTGCTATGACCCGCGTAGGTAGCCCTACTGGTCTCGGTGCACGCAACGACAGATAATTTTCCTGAATTGATTTATAAAGAAAAGGCTGTTCCTCAAAAGGAGCAGCCTTTTTGTTTTCATTGAATTCTGAATCCTATTTTTGAAACATGTTAGATACCCTATTTCAACATTTCCTCAAACACCGTTCGGTGACTACCGACACGCGCAAGGTCACTGCCCATTCCATTTATTTTGCCCTCAAAGGGGAGCGATTCAATGGGAATCAATTTGCCAAACAAGCTTTAGACGCTGGGTGCGATTTCGCGGTGGTCGACGAAGATCCTGGGTTTGATGATCCAAGAATTGTTCGCGTTGAAGATTCTCTACAGGCACTTCAGGATTTATCAGCCATGTATCGCGAACATTTCTTCATTCCATTCCTCGCTATTACAGGCAGCAACGGAAAAACTACTACTAAAGAACTTGTGTCGGCGGTGCTTTCAAAGAAGTATAAAGTCTATGCCACCCGAGGCAATCTGAATAATCATATCGGTGTTCCACTTACATTGTTGGAAATACCCGAAGACACGACATTTGCTGTGATTGAAATGGGTGCCAATCATCAAGGAGAAATTGAATCGTATTGTCTTTACGCTTCTCCGGACTATGGGCTTATTACCAATATTGGAAAAGCCCACTTGGAGGGGTTCGGTGGAGTAGAAGGTGTGAAAAAGGGAAAAAAGGAATTGTTTGATTTCGTAAATACCAATGGAGGGAAAGTTTTTGTCAACGTCGAACTCGAAAATCTTAAGGAGGTATCACGAGGCATGACCATTATACCTTATGGCTTCGAAAGTGGAGGTATGTCGCTAAAGATTATTAAAGAAGATCCCTATTTAGTATTTGAATACGCAGCTGACGGTAAAAAAGCTTTGGTCAATTCTAAATTGACGGGCGCTTACAACTTGTACAATTTCGCTAGCGCCGCGGCGGTGGGTAGATTCTTTGGAGTGGATTTTTATGATCAAGTGGAGGCTATGAAGGCGTATGATCCAGACAACAATCGCTCTCAAGTGGTAAAGACAGAACGCAACACGCTTATCATGGATGCTTACAATGCCAATCCAAGCAGTATGGAACACGCATTGATTAATTTGAGTAAGCAGGGTCAAAAGACATTTTTTGTGATGGGTGATATGAGAGAGCTGGGGGAGGAAGGCCCAGCAGAACATCGCAATATGATTGAGAAAGCAAAAGAGCTAGGATTAAATGGGGTGCTTATCGGACCTGTGTTTGCAGAGGTCGCTAAATCAGATGATTACCGAGCATTTGCAGACAAAGAAGCTGCACGCTCTCATCTCACTCAGCTGGCTTTGGAGAATCATACCATTCTAATCAAGGGGTCGAGAGGAATTCAATTGGAAGTATTAAAAGATATTTTTTAAAAAGCCTATTTTCGCGGCATGAATAAGAGTTTTATTGAAGAATTGCGCTGGAGAAGGATGCTTCAGGACCATATGCCAGGTACGGCAGAGCATTTGGAAAAACAGCTGACAAAAGGATATATTGGTTTTGATCCAACAGCCGACTCATTGGGTGTGGGCAATCTTGTGCAGGTGATGACCCTTTTGCATTTTCAGCAATGTGGAC
>CANGVZ010000015.1 GCA_947457285.1 Flavobacteriales bacterium
GGGTGAAATTTATAAACGTGGTATTGTTTGCCCTGAAAGGTGTTATTTTCGCCTTCCTCATATCAAAAACCTGTTATGAAAAAAATCTCCTTGGTGGCTTTGTCACTAGTTTCAAGCCTGATAGCTCTCTCTCAAGGGGCGAATAGCCCTCGTTATTGCGGTCAAGTTGGTAGAACAATGCAGTTCCACCAGCACAATCCGGAATGTGGTCATGAGGTACGTCTAGCTGAGGCTGAACTTGAAGAGTATGCTCGCAACTATTCTGAGGAAGAGCGAGGTGGCGGACAAATCATCTATCAAATCCCTGTAGTATTTCATATCATTCACAACAATGGCCCTGAAAACATCAGCGATGCGCAGATTTACGACGCGATGTTCATCCTCAATAGAGATTTCAGAAAGCAAAATGCAGATACCATCGCCATCGTACCTGAGTTCGCTGATATTGCAGCCGACATTGGTATTGAGTTCGTGCTTGCCTCTAAGGATCCTGATGGCAACTGTCACCCTGGCATCGTGCGCGTAGAAAGTGAGTTGACCACTGATGGTGGCTCTGACATGAAGGCACTCAGCATGTGGCCGCGCAACAGATACATGAATGTATGGGTATGTGCAGACGCAGGAGATGGTACAGCGGGATATACCTTTTTGCCAGCTACAGTAAGTGGCAACTGGGGGGCGCAAAACGATGGTATTGTTTTACGTCACGACTACACCGGATCAATCGGCACAGGAAGCCTCTTCCGCAGCCGCACCCTCACCCACGAAGTTGGACACTGGCTGAATCTCAGCCACCCTTGGGGTCCTACCAATTCGCCTGGCGACGCAGGTAATTGTGACTTCGACGATGGAGTTGATGATACTCCAAACACAATTGGTTGGACATCATGCGATCTCGATGGTGCCTCATGCGGTAGCGCAATTGATAACGTTCAAAACTACATGGAGTATAGCTACTGCTCTCGTATGTTTACCGAAGGCCAAGGTAGCAGAATGCGCTCAGCACTCACAAGCCCTATCGCTCAAAGAAATAATCTTTATACCACCAATAATCTCATTCTCACAGGTGTCATCGACCCTGAGTTGTGTTTCTGCGACTTCAGATTGTTTGCAAACACTGCTTGTGTTGGTCAACCCATTACATTCAACGACCTTTCGTACCACGGCATCGAGCAATGGTCTTGGGATTTTGGCGATGGCAACACATTGGTAGGATCTGATCCGAACGTTCACAAAAACCCTGTTTACACATACGAACAACCTGGCACATACACCGTGACGCTTACTGTCACAAACGGGGCCAACTCCTTGACCGTAACAAAAGAAAACATCATCACGATTTTCGGCTATGCTCAGGAAACTGCGCCTTTCACAGAAGGATTTGAAGAGACGTGGCCAAATGATGCATGGGCAATCTATAATCACGACGGCGATTTGACCTATGAGATTACACCATCCACCGCCTTTTCTGGCACGAAATCTCTCAAGCTCCGCAACTTCAGCAACAACGAGCCTGGCAGAGTGGATGAACTTCTATCTGCTACATACGATATGAGTGCAATGGATACTGTATGGTTATCGTATCGATGGGCTTATGCTAATAAAATCAGCGGCACCAATGAAGATCGTCTTCGTATCCAAGTGAGCGGTGACTGTGGGGCTAACTGGTCAACACGCCGCACTCGTAGTGGTACCAATACACTTCCTACAGCGAATCCAATTTCTTCTCAATTCACGCCCACTTCATCAAGTCAATGGGGCGGTGAAACCATTGTTATGGCTGATGAAGACTGGATGACAGACGGCTTCCGCATTCGCTTCGAATTCACTGGCCAAGGAGGAAACAATTTCTATCTCGATGATATCAATATCACGGCTAGTGATACTACCACAATTATTCCAACGAACATTCGCGAAGTCAAGCCTACTTTCGTTTACAGCGTATTTCCAAACCCAGCAAAAGACCAAACCAATATCCGATACTACGCGCTACAGACAGAGTTTGTATCAGCGAAGATGTACAATAGCCTCGGGCAAATGGTAGCAATTATTGCTGAGGAAAACGTTCCTGCAGGTGAAACCTTGTGGGTTGTAAACAAGCAACCAGCGGGAATGTACACGATAGTGTTGGAGAAAGCCGGATATCGCCAAGTAGAAAAAGTATTGTTCGAATAATCTCCTTCAGCATCGCTTATATTTGCCGTATGAAGATTCAATCGGCAAAAAGTAATAGCACTGCTGCGGTAACTGCTATCATTCTTAATAAAGAACAAGCCTCAGATCCAAAAGGCCTTTCTAAGGAAGAAGCAAAATATCTTTCTGCTCAGGTAGGAGCAGGAAAAGACGTTGTTTCTTTTCAAGAACTCGGACATCATAGAAAATTCTATGTCATTGACTCTCGCGAACAAGAAGCCGATATTCTCGAGCTTTGGAGAGGTCACGGCAAGGACCTTCAATCGCTTGCAGTTAGCATTGGCTCTGATAAATTGCACATCATCAATGAGTCAGGAAATACTGCTGCTACACTCGCTTTCACTGAGGGAGCAGCGCTAGCCAACTACCAATTTTTAAAATATTTCAAGGATAAAAAAGAGAAAAAAAATTCTCTTGATAAGATCTTCGTTCAAGATGCCAAGCTTGACGATAGCGCGCTGCTCGAACTTAACAATCTCGTGCAGGCTACATTGCTCGCAAGAGATTTGGTAAATGAACCCGTATCGTATCTCACGGCTGAGCAATTTTCTAAAGAGATGCAGAAAGCTGGCAAACAATATGGGTTTTCTGTAAAAGTTTTACATAAGAAAGAAATAGAAACCCTCGGCATGGGAGGTCTGCTCGGCGTGAATAAAGGCAGCATCGATCCCCCCACGTTCAACATCATGGAATACAAGCCGAAAAACGCTAAGAATAAGCGACCCATCGTGCTTGTAGGCAAGGGTGTGGTGTTCGACACAGGCGGTTTGAGCTTAAAGCCAACTCCTGGTTCTATGGACGAGATGAAGTGTGATATGGCTGGTGGTGCTGCGGTGGTCGGAGCCATCTCTGCGATTGCCGCAAACAAGCTTCCGGTGCACGTTGTAGGATTAGTGCCTGCTACTGACAATCGCCCCGGAATGAATGCAATTTGTCCTCAAGACATACTAACCATGTTTGACGGAACAACTGTTGAGGTGCTTAACACTGATGCTGAAGGCCGACTAATCCTTGCGGATGCATTAGGATATGCTAAAAAATATGATCCCCTATTGGTAGTCGATCTCGCTACCCTCACTGGTGCTGCAATGAGGGCAGTAGGAAGCTACGCCAGTGCCATCATGGGCACTGCCGACCAAGAAGTGATGAATAAACTTGCTCAAAGTGGATTCAAAATGTGGGAACGCACTGTTCAATTTCCTCTTTGGAAAGAGTATGGCAATGAAATGAAAAGCGACATTGCTGATTTGAAAAATCTCGGAGGCGCTAATGCAGGTCATATCAGCGCGGGCAAGTTCTTAGAGCACTTCACTGCATATCCGTGGATACACATCGACATCGCTGGTCCTGCGTACTCCAACGCTGGCCAGAGCTACCGCACCAAAGGCGGAAGCGGCGTAGGGGTAAGATTACTCTACGATTTTATTAAAGAAAATTATACTCGCTAAGAGTATCAAACACCATTGAACTATGTCCGAAAGGAAAGATGATAGATTGAGAGTTGCCATCACATGTGGTGACCCAAATGGGGTGGGAATTGAAACAATCATCAAAGTGTTTTCAGACCCACGCATGTCTGAGGGAATTATACCCATCATATATGCACATCCCGAAGCGGTGAAGCTCCACAAAAGATTGAGTAATGTTGAGGAATTTCAATACACTACCATTCAAAATCCGAGTGAAGCGCTTGCGAAAAAAGTCAATTTAATCAATGTCTGGAAAGATTTCAAGGGAACATTTGAAATCGGAAAACCAACTAAGGAAGCAGGTGAAATGGCCTTCAAAAGCCTCGAGCTCGCCACCTCCGATTTGGCCTCCAACAAAGTAGATGTACTCGTCACTGCTCCCATCAATAAGGACACGATTCAAAGCAAAGATTTCAACTTTCCAGGGCATACCGAATACCTCGCGAAAATCGCCGGCACTGATAAAGTGTTGATGTTCCTGGTAAGCGACGTCCTAAAAGTTGGAATTGTCACCGGTCACTTACCGCTGAAAGATGTTGCTCAAAATATCACGAAGGACAAGATTCTCGAAAAACTTGCACTCATGCAAGAGAGCCTCATTCGCGATTTCGGCGTTCCTAAGCCACGCATCGCAGTATTAGGCCTCAATCCCCATGCTGGAGATAATGGATTATTGGGCAATGAAGAAAAAGAGGTCATTCTCCCAGCCATCCGTGAGGCTTTCGACAAGGGAAGCTATGTCTTTGGACCCTATGGAGCCGACGGTTTCTTCGGAAGCGGCGTTTATAAGCAATTCGATGCAGTGTTGGCAATGTATCACGACCAAGGACTTGCGCCATTCAAAGCGCTCGCATTTGACAGTGGTGTCAATTTTACCGCAGGATTGCCTATTGTGCGCACCTCGCCAGACCACGGCACCGCATATGATCTCGCGGGTAAAGGAAAAGCAGACGAAGCATCACTGCGCAACGCCATTTTCGTCGCTTGCGATGTTTATAAAAAAAGAAGAGAATTTCGCGAATATGGCCTGAACCCTCTGCAAGCCCAGGACGTGAGGGACAAAGACGATTATAGAGAGTAACCCAACAATCATTCGGTAAAAACCGAACGAACACTCGATTAAAACCGAATGAACATTCGCTTAATACTTGTTGGAAAGACTACCACTCCTTTTGTAAAAGAAGGCTTTGAAGTCTATGTCAAAAGGCTCAAACACTACTGCAAATTCGAGGTAATAGAACTTCCTGATGGAAAATTGAAGGACCCCGAAAAACAAAAGGAAACGGAAGCTCAAGCTATTTTGAAAAGCATCAAGACCGATGACTTCTTAGTGCTGTTGGATGAAAAAGGGGTAAATCCGACCTCCCGAGAATTCGCCCAATTTTTACAAAAAAAGATGAATGCTGGCACCAAACAACTCGTACTTCTCGTGGGCGGGGCATTTGGTTTCACAAAAGAGGTCTATGACCGCGCCGACTACCAGCTTTCATTTTCCAAAATGACTTTTTCACACGAAATGATTCGTGTATTCATCGCAGAACAAGTCTACCGCGCCTTTACCATACTCAAAGGTGAAAGTTATCACAACGACTAGGCAACATCTTTTCTCAAATATCTCTTTTGATAAATGCCCATTACCGGGACAAAAACAAAAGTCGGAGAGAGCCATAAAACCCAAGCAGGTTCAAAATCATTAATGTTGACCACCAAAAATGCAGTGAACGTGGCTATATAACTCCCCATCATCATTCCGATATGCTTTTTCAACCACGCATTTGGAGGCAACTCCATTCCTCTATTCAATTTATAGTAAAGCCCCCCATCTTGGAATGCCAGCAAAACACACATCGCCCCAAAAACCATGAGAACTACGTTTGTGGTTGCTATCATATAGATACCGTTTAGAAGCGCGGCAATTGATAGGGCAACATCAAACCACGCCGGTTTCAGGCTTTTGTTATCTACCGCACGCTTTCCACTTAGAGTTTGATAGAGTGCGAAAATTCCGATACAAAAGAGAAATTCACTATGCCTCATTATCGCCAACCATAGGGCCGATAATCCAGTAGTCACCATGGCGTAATAAAATAGTTTACCCAACTTTCGGTGAGTTGCTGTTCCTTTCTTGAGGAGGTGAATAAGCGATCCGGCAAATAGCGCCGTGAAGCCCGATAAAATGTGAAGTGCTAATGGGATAGACATAGAGATTTATTTTCGGCGAAAATCTCTAATAATCAAGCCCTTTGACAAAAAAAGTGACCAACAGTACCCCTCTGTGACCAACAGCAAAGCCTAATGACGAACATCAAGCCCCCAAACTTTCCATGCGTTGCTTCAACTCATCTATCAGCAGACGACTGATGGGAATACTCGTATCAACATGTTCTAGTTGTGCCTTCAAGCCTTGAGCGTTTCCTGTAATTGTCCGCACGCGGATCAGGTTGATTAGATAACTTTTATGACACCGGAAAAGTGAGGGCTCTGCCTCCCAGTCTTTTGCAAATTTCTTGAGAGTATTGCGAATGATTCTTTTTTGAATCTTCCCATTTTCTAAAAAATATACCTCAATATAATTCTCCGCGCTCTTCAAATAGAGCAGATCCATTTTATCCAAATCAAAACTCTCCCCTTGATTTTCAGAAGCGACGTGGATCCTAGCCCCCTTTTCATTAATCAAAGTGATACGGACAGGCAAACCCTCGGAGGCGCGAATATGCTTATTCCGCAGGCGATTCTCTTTCCAAAGTAAACTTACCGAAACAGGAAAAATTCCGACCAAAAAAGTGTAGACCTGAAGCGTAATAATTGTATTCCAATTCATTCCTCCTATTCCCATCCATGAGGAGAAAAGCAGATTGCAAAACCCGATGAGCATTACATTCACCATGCTCCAAAACAAATCTCTGCCCAATGTCCAATGGTCTTCTTCAAAGTAATTTGGAAACAGGCGCATCACAAAGACATTCAAAAAGATCATTACCAAAAAACAAACAACTCCGTATCCAAGTGTCACACGCAGCAAATCTGGGCCTGTGCCCGCTAATCCGAAAGGCTTGAATATAAAGAGGAACAAAAAAACAAATGCCCCGAAAAACCACGCCTGTTTATAACGAGCAAAGGAGCCTGTTTCCAGGGCGATAGGCCGATTTAGAAGACTCACTATTTTTTGACGCATCGCATACGAAGATATACCGAAATATATCTCACCATAAATTAGTTGGCAACAACAATCTTCCTAGAGTGACTCACTCCATTCATTGTCATATTGCAGAAATAAACTCCTTCTTGTAAATCTTGTATTGAGAGAGTGTGCTTATGAAGACCTGGGCCAAAATGACGACCGTTGAACTCCGTGCTAACTAACTTCCCTTGCGAATCATAAATACTCAAAGTCAAATGTGCTGCTTCCTTAAGACTAAAACCAACTGTTAGATTCTCTTTAGCTGGGTTTGGATAACATGGAAACATTTGATCTACTGGATAGACGAGACGGTTTTGTTCATTGGCGGCGCTAAGGTTGATATTTTCATCACCAGGCAAATAAGGAACAAACTGTAAATAGCACAAGTACATTTCGTCCTGAGTGCCTTCGCCCCACGAGCTAAATACAGGAGGATTAAAAGGATTCGAAGGGTTATTGGACGTATTGTCATAAGTCGCAATGCAATGAATTTGATAGCCCGCTGGTATCAATGTCATATTCGGAAATGCGTAGAATCCTTGCCAATTAAAATCCCATTCCGGAATCTTTACTAGTGGAATCACGGTATTACCATCAGGAGATTCCGCATACACCTCATAACTTTTACATAAAAGGTGGGCATGAGGACCTATTCCGATTAGCGACGCATTGAATGGCACATCCAACACTCCATGAAACGTCTTAACCTGATTTGGCAGTATAAAAAATGGCTGGTCCAAATTCAAAGGTGAAATCGTTGTTGTTTGAACATATCGTTGAACAGGGTCTTCACTGAAGAATATATTGATGCTTGTCTGATCCTCTTGATTTATACTGCTTGGACCATAGTGCATTTGCAGCAAGATCTTACTATTAGCTAGTAGCTTTTTTCCAATCGTTGGAGGGTAGAGCATCGGGTTCGAACCCGGCACCCAAGCGGCTATGAAAGGATCTACTGGATCAAATCCAAACCCACCAAATTGAGTGTAACCATATTCTGAATCTTGTGCATCCAACAGATCAGCCTGATTTGAAGTGTCCATTCCAAGAATGGCATGATGACAAATTTCTTTATTATCTGGTCTTACTTCGATTGCTTCGATATCAACATCTTCAGTGAGCCCAGTTGGTAAAACAAAAACTTGATATTGATCAGAATTATTTCCAATGTGCTGATATGGCTGAGACATTGTAAGCACAAGGTCTGGTTCGCCAATTTGCGATCCCTCAATATATTCGGGCATTGAAGGCATTAGGCCTGGATCCCCTTCTGGCATTCCATTATTCAACCATTCAGAAATTAAATTAATCTCCTCTTGCGTTAGCCAGTTTTCATCGCGCAACGTAGAATAGGTATGATCAGGGCTCCAAGGCGGCATGTATCCAATCTCCGTCACATATTGCACCATTCCACCATTCGCTGAAACCTCTTGATAATTCGTAAGCGGCATTGGGCCAATCTCTCCTTGTCGATGGCAACTCGTGCAATGTTCAAACATTATAGGTGCTATATGCTGCGTAAAAGTGACCTGCGCTGATAAACTCAGCGCACATAACAATAAACAAAAGGATGAGAAGATTTTCATATCACTTCATTTTTCAATTATACAACCTATCGCAGGCACTGTATGATACTCCGGAGCTCGTCCATTGATTATCTCAGACAGCACATATCTCAACTCAAAGGAATTAACCACTGATCGCTTCTTTCCTACCGACTCAAAAGAATTATCTATTCTACCTAAGTAAACCACGTGGCCATTTCTCTCCACTACCACTTCTGGTGTAATAGTAGCTCCTAATCGAATGTGTTCTGATGAATCTTTTTTCAACTCAAAAGGAATCAAATATTTGCTCCGGAACTTTGAAATGGTCGAGTCAGATTCCAATACTCCAGGAAACAATCCTACAAATTCTATTTGCTCATTACCGTACTCCTGATAAAGCTCTCGCATCGGTAAAGCATAGTATTGACAAACTCTGCAAGTACTAGACAAGAAAAAAGTTACCCTCACTACATCCTGACTCTGCGCCGCCAAGCACATTACAACAAGAGATAATGTAAGGAGATACTTCATTGATAAAGGCAACAACTGTCTCAAAGATAGTGAATTGTCCAATAGGTTTAATATCCCTAATTAAATAGTGAAGACTTGGAATGAAAAGTACTTACTTCCGCTTGAATACAGGAACGGTGCTACACGGTTCACCGAACATGATACTTTTCGCCACGGGCTGGAGTTTGAATACGAGGTCTGCATACGCGCTTTGCGGCACCGGACGATCGCTACAGCCTTTGATGACTAGTCGCTGATCGGTGTATTCTTCAATATTTATTTTCTCAATAATATTTTTAAAAATAGCAGATTCCATCTCAGAAGCACTGCCTATATGGACGAGACGGGCGATACCGGTCAGATATGAAGCTACAAGCATAAATGCCCAGTGAGGGATAATTGCGTCAACACTGCAGAATACTGCCACATATTTATCTTGATACTGAGACCAATCATGATCTTTTAAAAAATCTCTAAATTCCTTTTCACGAAGAGCAAGACCTTGCCATAGCAAATCTTTCAAGTCAAAACTCACGCGATCACCTGTTGGATACATCTCCTCCAGATTGATGGTTATCAATCCACTCTTCCCGACTTTATTAATTATTTCCTCTTGCACTTTGCAATTTTGATTAAGACCCTGACATGCGCAGTCCACCTGCCGCTTCTTTAGCACCTACCATTTCGAGGGCAGTAGCTACCATTGCTGGGGTATCATAACCGCATTCTGCGTACAACTCATCTTGAGTTCCATGTTCAATATAGCGGTCTGGAATTCCAAGACGCTTCACCTGTGCATTATAACCATTATCGGCCATGAATTCCAACACAGCACTTCCCATACCGCCTTGGATACATCCATCTTCAACAGTGATCACATGCTTGAATTTAGAAAACACTTCGTGCAGTAGCGTTTCGTCTATTGGCTTCGCAAAACGCATATCGTATAAAGCAGCGCTAATGCCTTGTTCTGCGAGTTGTTCGCAAGCTCTCTCCGCATAATTTCCGATAGGACCAATTGTTAAGAAAGCTACATCCTCGCCACTGCGCACCTTACGGCCAGTTCCCACTGGTATAAGTTTCATAGGAGTCTTCCAATCCACCATCACACCATTTCCGCGAGGATAGCGAATCGAGAAGGTCCCGTAATTTTCATATTGAGCGGTGTACATGAGGTTGCGGAGTTCGCTCTCATTCATCGGGCTGCACACAATCATATTTGGAATACATCTCATGTATGCTATATCATACGCACCGTGGTGTGTAGGACCATCCGCACCAACAAGACCGCCGCGATCGAGACAGAATACCACATGTAATTTTTGAAGCGCCACATCATGCACCACTTGGTCAAACGCGCGCTGCATGAAGCTCGAATAGATATTACAGAAAGGCACTAAGCCCTGTGTTGCCATACCTGCGCTAAATGTAACAGCGTGCTGCTCCGCAATACCCACGTCGAATGAACGGTCGGGCATAGCCTCCATCATGAATTTCAACGAACAGCCTGATGGCATCGCAGGTGTAACACCAACAATTTTCTCATTTTTTTCCGCCAATTCAATAATGGTGTGTCCGAAAACATCCTGATACAGCGGAGGTTGAGGACTCTTGGGAACAATCTTTACAATCTCACCCGTTTCTTTATTGAAAATACCTGGAGCGTGCCATTTTGTTGGACTTCCCTTTTCAGCGGGCTCGTAGCCCTTACCCTTCATTGTAACGCAGTGAAGAATTTTCGGACCAGGTATATCCTTTAGATCACGAAGGATTTTCACCATATAATCTACATCGTGCCCGTCGATAGGCCCGAAGTAGCGCCAGTTAAGGGATTCAAAGAAATTGCTTTCTTTAATCAAAGAGCCCTTGAGTGATTCACTTATCTTATGGACGATTGCTTGCGCGTTTGGACCGAATTTCGAAATCTTTCCGAGCAAGTTCCACACTTCATCCTTTACTTTATTGTAAGTATGACTTGTGGTGATGTCTGTCAAATATTCTTTGAGCGCGCCCACATTCGGGTCGATGCTCATGCAATTATCGTTGAGAATGACAATCAAGTTGGCATCTTCGGCACCGCCGTGATTAAGACCTTCGAACGCCAAACCTGCCGTCATGGCGCCATCACCGATTACTGCAACAACTTGGCGGTCTTTTTCTCCCTTCACTTTGCTTGCCACAGCCATACCCAAAGCCGCAGAAATAGAAGTAGAGCTGTGACCCACGCCGAAAGTATCATATTCACTTTCGCTTCTTTTTGGAAAACCACTTATACCACCATATTTTCTATTGGTATGAAAAACATCTCGGCGACCAGTTAGAATTTTATGCCCATACGCCTGGTGTCCCACGTCCCACACGAGTTGATCGTAGGGCGTATTGAATACATAATGAATAGCGGTTGTCATTTCCACCACTCCGAGACTTGCGCCAAAGTGACCACCCTTTTCGGATACGATATCCACGATATACTGACGCAACTCCGTGCAGAGCTGTGGCAATTCTTCTTCGGATATTTTGGTTCTAAGATCCTGAGGTTCTAGAATCTTGGCCAACAAGGGCCCTGGGGTATAATTACTCATAATAAGTGGGTACTTGGAAATACAGTGTTAAAGGTAACACCTAACTGTGTTCAAAGTTCGCAAATGTTGTGAAATAGGGCACAAATAAAAATCGGCCAACACCTTACGGCGGGCCGATTCAAATATTGTGATGATGTAAATAAAATCGATTAGATAATCGTGCCTTCGCGCTCCGCCTTCTCTGTATACTTCTTTTGCATGCGCAACCAAAGCCAAATTCCGAAGAAGCCAGCTACGATACATACCCAGTTAAACCAATGAGACATAGGCTCTAAGAGGTGTTTGAAAGTCCACTGAAGCGCGTCAACGATCGGATTGAGGATACTTTGTAAGTTCATAATTTGATAAATTGTGGGGCAAAAATAAAAATACTCGGCGAAAATATCACTTTCTAACATCATTTTTGTCACGAAATGATTTTAAGGCAATTTTCCTCTCGTCAACCTTACATGTTGCTCGTGGCTCCCCTAATCGCTATCGGGGTGCTGATACCCGCGTGTACGTGGGGATTCATTACATTCTCCTTTGCTGACTTCCCGCTCGATCGCCTTCTAGCTCCCATGCTCACTATCCCATACTTCGGTGCCTCGGTAGCAGCAGGGCTGATCATTATTGGCTCTTTATTGGGAAACATAATCTTCAATCGACATGAATTCAACGCGTCCCCCACTTTTGTGCCTGCGTTGTTGTATGCGCTTGTAGCCAGCACGCTTTGCCTTATTAAGTGCAATATTCCCATTTTAGTGGCCAATGTAGCCGTGGTAATTGGCCTCAATCGTTTGATGGAGGTATTTAGACAGTCCAATGCCTTGCCTGCCTATTTCAAAGCGGCATTTTGGTTGGGCTTAGGAGCCTTGGCTTTTCCACCTTATATCTTGCTGTTGCCCGCCATGATGCTAAGCATCATTAATACCCGCTCTTTCAATTGGAGAGAACACCTGCTCACCATTGTTGCATTTGCCACGCCCTTTGTTTACTGGGGTGTTTGGATGCTTTGGACCGACCGTTGGGACCAGTTGATTTTGTTTAAAAAAATTATATCCTTCAACACACCTGAGGGAATGCCAGATTGGACCAACAACTATACCCGCTCCTTTGGGATTTCATTAGGAGTCTCGTTTTTATTGGCGCTTCGAAGCTTTATTTTTCTATCAGACCGAAGCTCCAATCAAGCTCGAAACGTAAAACGCATTTTCCTATTGATGGCATTGTTTGCCCTTGCGTCTACGGGGTTTTCTTACGTATACGTAGGACAATTCATACCAGAAGTAGCGATATTGCCTGCCACCTTTGTGATTGGAAACTGGTTTACGAACTATCGCTACAGCTTATTGGCTCCCTTCATGTTTTATATCCTGCTTATAACATCTGCACTTCTAATAATTCATGTTTTCCAGTGGATATAAAAGCATTAAATTTGTCGAAATAAAATCATAGCAATGAAATTTGGCGTAGTCGTATTCCCAGGCAGCAATTGTGACGAAGATCTCGTTTACACAATGAAGGAAATTCTCCATCAGGATGTAGTAAAGCTTTGGCACAAGGATACGGATATACAAGGTGTGGACTTTGTTTTCATCCCTGGTGGATTCAGTTATGGCGACTACTTGCGCAGCGGTGCCATCGCGCGCTTTTCTCCCATCATGGACGAAGTCATCAAACACGCCAATAAAGGCGGTTATGTGATGGGAATTTGCAATGGATTCCAAATTTTGACTGAAGCCAAGCTTCTTCCAGGCGCGCTTCTTCACAATGCATCTCGCAAATTCATCAGTAAAAATATTCACCTAACACCTGTAAGCAAGAGTGCTATTGTAACATCAAATCTTGAAAGAGATAGAGCTTACAAAGTGCCTATTGCGCATGGAGAAGGTAATTTTTATGGCCCTGCAGATTTGATCAAAGAGCTTCAGGACAACGATCAAATTCTCTTTAGATATTGTGATGCCGAAGGCAAGGTAACCGAGGAGAGCAATCCCAATGGATCTTTGGACAACATTGCTGGAATCACGAATAAGACGAAGAATGTTTTTGGAATGATGCCGCACCCAGAGCGTTGTGCCGACTTCGAACTCGGCAACACCGACGGCCGCGAAATCTTCGAATCCATTTTATCGAGCGTCATCGCGTAATCATTACATTTCATTACCCGCGCATTTGTGCAACCCCGTAGGGGGCGCACAAATATGCCCATTCGATTAAAATTGAATTGCCAGAGAAGTTGTCAAAGCATTATTCGTTTTGCTGGCCCCATCATTTTCTATAAATACTGCATCACGGCTACTAAAGGTGCGTGCTTCTATTCGCCATACTATATTGGGCGATAAAAGAAAATCAGTATTCACAGAAGCGCTGAACGTTTCAAAACCGTTTGGCGTTCCTGTGGATATAATCACTCCATTTTTGTCGTGATAAAACTCCGCACGCGCTGCTATATTGAACTTTGGGCTCGGAGACACACGTGCAATCAAAACAGGCGAATACCAAATATTGTAGGTATCACTGTTCTTCATTTTCTGTTGCGCTCCAATATCAAAACCAAAAATAAATCCGACTTTATCCGTGACCTGATATTGCATATAAAAATTATGAAAATACCGCATCATTCGCGTCGAATCGGGGGTGTCACTTCCTACGAACGAACTGCTATTAAATACCAATTTTGAATTCGGTTTAAATGTAATCTGATGTCCAAAAGCGGGGGTATTGTTTCCATCCACACGGGCAATGCGCTGCCAGCCATTCAAAAATAATCCGCTCAAAAACCAACGACCGCTCTCATTGGTGTAAGAAACTTTTACTCCACTCTCGAAATAAGGAGAATTATCGGCAAGGATACTGCGAGTCAGGTTCCAACAATCTTTTCCAATAGCGCTTTCAAAGCCTATATGCGAGGAGAATATGCCAGCGTCTACCCATAGATTTTTCTTTGGAGAAAGCTGATATCCAGCGTTCGCTTCAAAAATATTTCTGAACACTCCCGGTTCTGCCGCAAGGTTAGAATTAGAATAAGTACCAGTCATCAGCGCCATATTTCCGCGAACACGGTCTTTGGCGTATGCTGCCTTTATAAATCCCAAATTCAAATTCACCTCATTATGACGATCAAAAGAATACATGAATGTTGGTCTTTCATGATCATCAGGGTTAGCAAAATCATAGGAGTAATAAGCTTCAATATGTCCGCTAAATTGAATGGGATTCTTGGTGCTATCCGACTGAGCGAATAAACTCGGAACAGCGCAGAAGATAACCAGCAAGCAAACAGCAACTCTCATCTTGAAGTAGGATATGAGAAGCAATATTACGCCAAATCACTCCTCTCCCAATTCCTTATAAGCCGCTTTAAGTGCTTTTAGATGCTTACCGTAGAGGTAATGCACGGCGAAACGTAAAAAGAAAAAGGTTCCTATAAAGAGCAATACACCCAAAATTAGCACAAGTATTAAAACGGTAGGATCTTCACTGTTGAGTAAATCGGGTACTGCCGGATCCGGCTCCGCACGGTTCGCAGAATTATATCCAATGATACCCCCAAATACAGCACCCGCTGGAATTGTAATCATCATTGATCGAACATACATTTTAATGAAACGCTCCATGTACTCTATAAGAGATTTCAACCACAAACGTGTTGACGATTGATTATTATCGTGTAAGTGCTTTATCTTTTTGAAAACGGGGATGTACACCAATGTCTGAATGATCATAAAGACAATGATCAATCCTGCTAGATAAGGCAATATGTAAGACCCGGGCATACGGAAGACATAAACAGACAAAACCACGCATAGCACAGTGCCAAATATGAGCTCCATTCGCAGGTTGCGTACTACCTTTTCAATGGCAGTTGTACCTCTCCTTTTAACTAAAGAAGCCAATTGCTCAGCGCTTCGAAGCGGCTGAGCCTCTTCCTTTTTTTGATATATATTTTTAAAA
>CANGVZ010000016.1 GCA_947457285.1 Flavobacteriales bacterium
ATCGTAGCCTGCGGCTTTCATCGTTTTTAAAATGTCATCTGCAATTCGATCTTGACCTACATTCCTAAATGCCCCTGCCAATCGACCTGCAATTGTGCTATGTCCACCCTCCAATAGAATAGATAATATATCGGATGAATTACTCATCATTGTGAGTGCTATTCTCATATCTGTTGAGTTCCTTACAAACATTGTGGGAGAACAGCGTACTAGAGATGAAGGAAGCGTTAGTATTCTTATTCCATTTATAGCCTGAATTTCAACACTATTAATTAAAGGTGATTTGATACTGAATAATGATGTATTGTGCGGCAATGAAGTTGGAGAATTAACACCTTGTGTTGATCTAATACTTAATTGATGAGGCACTGTCCAGTTTCCGGAATGTATTTGTAATGATTGCTCGGGTGAAATACAATAATTATCGGCATATCGATCATCTAAATACCTTGAGCAAAAGTGCCAGTAAGACGCATACCAAGTAGTGCTATCTCCCTCTTGTTCAGTTGTCGGGACAGATAAATACCAACCCTTTACAACCTCACTTAAAAAACCATTCTTTGATAAACGCTCTCTGTGAACCCTGCCTAATTCAGATGCTTTTATTGCCATAATGCCCTTATCTTGTAGGACTTTCAGAACTTCTAGGGACTCCGCTAATTTTTCTTTTGGTGTTGCCATTACTAATAAATTAAACTTATACAACTAGGCTATTGAGTCGTGTACGAACTGGCTAATCAAGCCGTTATAAAATTAGGTTATGACGCAGTGCTAAAATTAGGTTATGATGTTGTGTCTAAATTAGGTTATAAAGCAGTGCTTAAACTAGGTTATTATGCAAATATACTGATTATTAAATAAATAATCACGAATAATAGTAAAATAAACCGATATCCGAATGTCGAGATTAGGATATAATCAATTATAGATCACATGATCGTCCTTAAGAAATTTTACTAAAAACATAGAATGTTTCCAATGCAATTTGACGACAGCGCTCGTCGTATTTTGCATCTTGTAGTGGTGAATTATCAAAAGCCTTCGGATCGTCGTAAGTGGTGCCAATGCGGAGTTCGACTCCGGGGATGAAGGGACAATTTTCTTCGGCATCGCTGCACGTCATGATGGCCGCATAACCACTTTGAGGATTTGCTACATCATCATAGACTTTAGAAAAACAAATGGAAGGAACATATGACTCGCTGTGAGCGACACGGTAAACAGGGTTTTTACCTTCTTCTATTGTTGAAATATCAAAGCCTACACGTCGAAGTGCATTGATTGCATTGGGATTAAAAGCAGTAGCTTCTGTTCCACCGCTAAAAGTCGATACATTTTCTACCTCAAAATAGTCTGCAGCAACATTGGCCCATACTTGGCCGAAGTGGCTGCGGCGAGAATTGTGCGTGCAGATATAGACTAATTTTATATCTAGACCTGCCGATTTTTTTTTCAAAATAAAAGCACTTACTTTTTCAAGCAATGCCTTTCGTTCTGCGGGAATTTCATCAAACTGAGCTACCAACTGGTCGCAATAGGTTTTAATTGGTGGATACATTGGATTTGGGATAAAGAATATGGTGAGTGAAAACTCCGAGAAGAGCACCAATGATAGGTGCGACGATATAAATCCACAGCGATTCTACATGACCACTCACCACCGCAGGACTGATAGAGCGGATGGGGTTCATGGAAGCACCGCAAATTGGGCCAGCAAAGAGGGCTTCTAATCCTACTACTCCGCCAATAGCGATTGCAGCAGTGAGTCCTTTTTCCTTAGCGCCAGTGGTGACATTAAAAATCACCATCACCAAAATCATTGTAAGAATCACTTCAAGTATAAACGATTGAGCCTGGCTCCCAGCTGGAAGCGTAGCTCCAAGTGTCTCGTTATCGGGAAATAAAATTTTGAGCGCCACGCTTGCGATGAACGCTCCAGCACCTTGCGCGATGATGTATGGAACCACCGACTTCCATGGGAAGCGCTGCTTAACGGCAAAACTGAGTGTAACCGCCGGATTGAGATGAGCGCCCGACACATCGCCTAGCGCGAAAATCATCGAAGCCACAATTAATCCGAATGTGATGGCGATACCAAGGTGAGTGATTGCGCCGCCCGATTCTTGATTGATAATAATCGCACCAGTACCGCAGAAAACGAGCGCAAATGTGCCTACTATTTCTCCAAAATATTTTCTGTATTCCATGATTGAATTAGCAACAGCCAGAACCAGGTTTACATGAAGGAGCCGATTTTTCAGCGGTCAGATCGACGAGACTCACCTTTAGTTTTTCTGCGGGAATGCCGCATTTGTCTTGAGCGAGGCAATTGGTGAATTTGTTTATAAAAAGAAAATTTTGACCATCAAAATCGAGATCATACTTACCAATTGTAGAAGACTGATATTCCACTTCAACCTCCAAATCACCCAAACCGAGCGTTCGTTCGGAAAGTGAAATGATGTTTTTTAATTTTTGTGGTTTTAAACGATGATCATAATCGTTGGCCTCCCATAGTTGAAAGTTGGCGACCTTTTCGTGGCGAACGGTGCCGCCGCAGTCGATAAAATGTTTGGTAATCTCTCCCACTTCTGTAACGTGAAAGTGAGCGGGAACGAGTTCTCCAGAAGGGAGTTGAAAATTTACTTCTTGCAAATTTTCCAGTACTGATTTTACTTGAGATAATTTCATGATGATTATTTTTTAGCAACACGAAGTGTTGGTGATGACATTGGATTCAAAAAATTCTTGTAAGATGGATTGCGCGGCAGCCCAATTATCGCCGTCGATGCAATAACAGACCTTAACGCCGTCGATATCGCCTTTAATCAAGCCTGCGTCTTTGAGTTCTTTGAGATGTTGGGACACAGTGCTTTGAGAGAGCGGCAGTTCGTCGACGATATCACCGCAGATGCAGGCTTTTTTCTGAATGAGTACCTTGAGAATGGCGATCCGTGCGGGATGAGCGAGCGCCTTGGCGATGGACGCCATCTTATTTTCTTCGGCTGTAAATTGTTCTGTTTTCGCTAAACCCATGTTGTGAAAATTATTCATCGCAATATTACGATGAATAAATAGTGAATAAAAGAAGTTAAGGTTAAATATTTTGTATATTCGACATAACCTTAGTTTTGAACGCTCGCGCTCTACCATTCAAACTCCTCATCCATGGACTACAGCATCGATCTTATACAGGAACTGGACAGCATCTCGCGTATTCATTATTTGAAACGCGACGATATCGACGAAATGATGTTGGAGTTTGCGCGACGTCTTACCGCCACTTTGCGCATCGAACGCATGAGTGTGTGGCTTTTTAATGCTGACAAGGACAAATTGATATCGATGGGCGAATATGATCGTCGCACCAAATCCTTTGATAAGAATAACACCCTCGAAAAGGTTAAATTCCCCACGTATTTCAAAGCCATTGAAGAGAATAAGATATTATTAGTTGAAAATGTCGTCACTGACGAGAAGACTTCGGAGCTGAATCCTGATTACAACATTCCCTTTGAGGTGTACAGTCTTATGGATATACCTCTTCGCATTAGCGGGGAGCTCGTGGGAGTGATGTGCTTTGAAAAAACAGGCGAGCGAAAAGTTTTTACTTCAAAAGACCAAGCATTCGCATTTAGTGTCTCTCTCGTGTTTGCCAGCAATCTTGAAGCCCGCCAACGCCGCGCTTTGCAGCATCAACTAGAACTGAGCCTCGCCGAGAAAGAACGATTGATCAAAGAAATCAATCACCGCGTAAAAAACAACTTTTCGATTTTACTTGGTCTCATTCGCATCGCTAAGCAAAACAATGAAGGTGGCACCATCGATGTATTTATAGAAGAATATGAGCAGCAGATTTTTTCTATATTGAAAATTCATGAGCTGCTCATGAGATCCAACAATGCCACTTTAATCAATATCACCGAATACATCGAAGAGTTAGCAGAACAATATCAAAACTCGCACACCTCATTGAAAGGGCGATTTGACATTGACATACCAGAAGTAAACGCTGAGATCGCTACCAAAACCGCCACACACGTGGGATTGATTGTGAGTGAAATCATGATCAATGCCTTTAAATATGCAGTATCTGAGGCTAATGAAAACCGAATGTTCATTCGCCTTCAAAACACAGAAGAATCAGCTATTTTGACTGTAGGAGATACAGGTGATGGTTTTGACTTTGAAAAGAAATTACTCGGCAACTCCATGGGATTGCCACTAATCAAGGATTTGGCAAGTGATGCCGACCTCGAAATTTCCTTCCCTCGCATAGGTGATTCTAGTTATTGCATTGTTATTCCAAAAGAATAGCAAGACGTCTATGTGCGCACTTCCAGGCGGAAACCAACACCGTGAACATTGACGATAGCCAAACTCGGATCATCGCTCAAGTACTTTCGAAGTTTGGTGATGAAAACATCCATGCTTCGACCAACGAAATAGGAATCATCACCCCAAATCATGTTGGCAATCAATTCGCGCTCCAGCACTTGATCTTGGTGTTCGCAGAGGAGCTTCAATAGTTCAGCTTCTTTCTTAGTCAATTTCTTTTTGTCCTCACCAATCTTCAACTCATAATTTGGAAAGTCGAATTGATAATTTCCAATATGATATTTAGATTTATCCTTGGGAGATTCTTTAAAATTCGGATTTCTTTTTAAAATCGCTTTGATGCGAAGCACCAGTTCTTCGCTACTGAAAGGTTTGGTGATATAGTCGTCAGCGCCGAGTTTGAAACCTTGAATCTTATCTTCGGCCATATCACGCGCAGTGAGAAACACGATAGGAACATCGATATCCGTTTTGCGAATATCCTCGGCGAGGCTGAATCCATCTTTCTTGGGCATCATCACATCGAGGAGGCAAAGGTCATATTTGTCCTTGTTGAATTGAAGCAAACCTTCCTTTCCATCTTTGCACAAATGCACTTTAAAGCCTTCCATTTTCAATGAATCCTGAATTACGAAACCCAAGTTCATATCGTCTTCAACGAGTAAAATTTTTGGTCCAGTACTTTTATTTTCTTCCATTATTCTGAGTTTTTAAAACGAAGCGTAAACGTACTTCCCTTTCCAATCTTGCTCTCTACGTTGATTCTTGCTCCGTGTGCTTTCATTATTGTATTCACATAAAACAAACCGAGACCGAATCCCTTCACGTTGTGTAGGTTTCCCGTGGGCACGCGATAAAATTTATCAAAAATCATCCCAAGGTGACTTTGAGCGATGCCGACTCCGTTGTCTTTTACCTTGATGATAATATTGCCCTTTTCGTTGCTTGTAGTGATTTCTATTTTTGGTGTATTCTCGGTATACTTGCGTGCATTGTCAACGAGGTTGTAGATAACATTTGTGATATGCACTAAATCCCCATTGATAAAGGGTTTGTCAGCATTCAGTGATGTGATTATTTCGCCGCCATCTTCTTCTAATGAAATTTTGAATGCACCTGCCGCCTTGGTGATGATTTCATGGATATTTATTTTCTCCAACTTCACATGCACCTTGCGCGGAGTGAGCGTTGCGATTTGCAATACCTTATCTACTTGACTGCGGAGACGCTGGTTTTCATTCTTGATAATGTTCACGTATTGTTCCATGCGCCCAGGTTCTGATTTCACCGTAGGATTGAGCAAAGCCTCGGCAGACAAGCCAATGGTGCTAATTGGTGTCTTGAGTTCGTGCGTCATATTATTGATAAAATCTGTCTTTACGTCTGAAAGACGCTTGTGACGTAGGATTACGAAGATGGTATAGCTGAAAAAAACGACGATAAGAAAAATCACGAAACTGGAATACATCCAGAAATCCAGCTGTTTGAGGATGATGGCTGTTTTGTTAGGGAACAAAACACCGAAGTAGTGACCATCTTGCTCGAATTTGGAAGTGATGCTCACGCGTTCGGGCTTCACCACAAAGTCATCTTTGCTAAAATTGACACGCGATGCGAAGACAATGGAATCAGTGAAACAGTCGTAGATGCCGTATTCAAAGTCTTCTGTCAAATTATAGCGTTCGAATTCGTCTTTGATGAGTTTTTCGAGGAGAAAAGGCGAAGGCGTATCATTGATATTGGCGACGAAGAAATTGCTTTCCTTTTGAAGCACGGGTTCTGTAACCGCGCTATCCTTATTCATGATAAGAATTTCTTCAACCACATTTGAAAGGGCTAATCTTACGTGGTCGTTAAACTGTCTTTCCTGAATTCCGTAGGCTTTTCTGACCCAAAAAACCTGGCCGGCGATGATTACTCCCAGGGAGAATACCGCTAAAAGGACAACGATAACAATGGTGCGTCTGCTCATAATTTACGCTTCGAAATTACGGAATAACACGAATTATTATCTTCGTGCCAAATCCAAAAAATATGAAAGCATACGTATTCCCTGGACAAGGGTCCCAATTCCCAGGCATGGGGAAAGATCTTTATGAGAGCAGCGCAGCAGCAAAGGCCATGATGGAGAGCGCAAACGATATCTTAGGTTTTCGCCTCACCGACATCATGTTTGGAGGCAGTGAAGAGGATTTGAAGCAGACAAAAGTGACCCAACCCGCGATATTCCTGCATAGTGTGACCTTGGCGTCACTCTTGGGCGAGAGTTTCAAGCCTGATATGGTGGCAGGACACAGCTTGGGCGAATTTTCAGCGCTTGTAGCCAATCGCACTTTAAAATTTGAAGATGCGCTGAAGCTTGTCTATGCACGTGCAATGGCGATGCAAAAAGCCTGTGAAATTACTCCGTCGACCATGGCCGCGATCCTTGGATTGGAAGATGCCGTGGTTGAGAAAATATGCGCCGAAACACCGGGCGTAGTGGTGGCGGCCAATTACAACTGCCCAGGGCAATTGGTGATTTCGGGAGAAGTGGCGGCCATCGACGCAGCATGTGCAGCATTATCTGCGGCGGGCGCCAAGCGTGCCTTGAAACTCGCAGTTGGCGGCGCTTTCCACAGTCCATTGATGGAACCAGCTCGTGTGGAACTTGAAGCAGCGATTGCCGCAACGCCTTTCAGTACGCCCATTTGCCCTGTATATCAAAACGTGACAGCCTCTGCAGTGAGCAATCCTGATGAAATTAAGAAGAATCTAATTGATCAGCTCACAGCGCCAGTACGTTGGACTCAGTCCATGAATCAGATGATTGCTGATGGTTGCGCTGAAGTGATTGAGGTAGGTCCAGGCAAAGTTTTGCAAGGATTATTTAAGAAAGTAAGTCGCGATCTTCCAGCGGCATCCGCTGAATGGGCGACGACAGCATAGAATTATTTTTTCTCCTGAGCGTGTTGGTTGTCTGCGATGAATGAGAAGAGATTCTGCATCAATTCTTCGCGGGCGACCAACTCCTCTTGGAGCTTTCGATTTTCAATCGTCAATTCCTGCACTTCCTTCTTTAGTGCTTCAATCTCTGAAGCAACAGGTATTTCGCGTCTTACGAGCTGTTTGCGGTACTGATTAGCTGGATTCACTTGTTTCATGTTTGACCAAAAATCAACAAAACGTTGATTCAGAAACTCTTCCGTCCCAACAGATATTCACCTCTCGTTGTTAAAATACTCATTTCCAGCGCTTTTTAGTCGAGCATGACAAATGTCATGAGTAGCATTGACCACCCTCATTAAGCGTGTATTGAATTAACTGGACTTTTGACTAGTTAATTCTAACATTATGAACACAATCATTGCTACAACAGATTATACACGCGAATCGCGGACGGCAGTAAACTATGCTGCGCGCCTTGCTATGATCATGAAAGCCGAGCTTGTATTACTGCATGCTACCTATATACCCGTTGTCAGTGATTCGTTCATTGATGTGAGTATTACTCTCGATGAAATCGCTGATAACGATAAAGAAAGGATGTCTGAATTGGTAAAACATGTGAGTTCGAAAATGGGGCCTGCACTTCGTATTCGTGGTAATTCTGAAATCGGACTCACTGGAGAATTGTTGAAGGAGTATGTTTCAAAAGATCCCGAGACCATTGTTGTGATGGGAATGAAGCACGTCGATAAATTTAGCGAAGTTGTTTTTGGCAGCACTGCCACCAATCTCGCCGGCGAATTGCCATGTCCGATTCTAGTTGTTCCGCCCGATGCCCGATTTAGGCCGTGGAAGAAAATTGCCTTTGCCTTTGACCAAAAAGAAATTCCAATTCATACAGGACTAAAACTTCTTCAGCACATGAGCGAAAAGTTCGCTCCTAAAATCCACTACGTCCACGTGATGGATACGCCATACAACGCCAAGGACACCCATTCTCTCAAACCTGTCCAGAATATTTTGGGAAGTGAAAGTCAAGTCCACTTCTTGAGCGACGTTCCTGGCGAGACCACTGAAGTTTTGAATGATTGGGTTCGAAGATTCAAATCCAATCTAGTAGTGATGGTCGCGCGTAAGCATAATATTTTTTGGAAATTAATTTATCCATCGCACACGCGACAGTTAGCATTTAAGAGTAGTGTACCCGTATTGATTATTTCAGAAGATTAAGCAAAACCAACATGAACATACACATTTCAGACTCACTCACAATAAAGTCCATTCAAAAGGCCTTTTGCGAGCAATATCCATATCTGAAACTTGAATTTTTCTCACGACCACACCAAACCGGCAAGGGTTCTGAGAAGAAATACATGAAGACAGATGATGCATTGCTGAAGGACTTCCGACTTGTACACAGCGATGGCGAATTGCACATCTCAGACGACATGACTGTGAGCGAACTGGAAGGCATGTTTCGAGATCACTACGGACTTTATGTTCAAGTATTCAGAAGATCAGGTAGATTATGGTTGGAGACTACAGCCACCGATAATTGGACGCTTTCTGTACAAAATGAACAAGGTCAAGAATTGTCTATCGGCTACAAGTAATCGCCATGACCCTCTTCACCCCCACTCATCCTCATTCTCATTCTCATTCTCATTTTATTCTCTGTTTTCACTGCGGCGAAAAATGTCCTGACAATGAAAACATTTTTGATGAAAAACATTTTTGTTGCGACGGCTGCAAAGCCGTGTACCGTATGCTCAATGAGAATGGGTTATGCGGTTATTATGAAATTGATGATAGCAAAGGCATCTCCCCAAAGCTGGTCAAAAATGACGAGCGCTTTGCTTATCTAGAAGACATTTCCACACAAAATAATATTCTAACATTTCAAAATGAAGAAGAAGCGCATGTGCAACTATCGCTTCCTCAGATGCACTGTTCCAGCTGTGTGTGGCTATTAGAACATTTATACAAACTCAATCCTGCGATCCTTCGTTCTCAAACGGATTTCATTCGCAAGAGTATTTTTATTGCATTTAAGAAAAATGAAACCAGCTTACGCCAAGTCGTAGAACTATTGGCCACACTTGGTTATGAGCCCGATTTAAAATACATACATGCAGTAAAAAAAGAAGAACAAAAGACAGACCGATCACGCATCTATCGCTTGACAGTGGCAGGATTTTGTTTTGGCAACATAATGCTATTAAGCTTTCCAGAATATTTGAGTTCTGGCTACATTGACCATGGGATGAACAAGCTCTTTAGTATTTTGAGTTTGGGATTATCATTGCCTGTATTGATTTATAGTGGAGGCGAATTCTTCGTATCTGCGTGGCAAGGGTTGCGTGCAAAATTTTTGAATATTGATTTACCCTTGAGTTTAAGCCTCGCCATCACGTTTGGCCGCAGCGTCTATGAGATCGTTTCGGGCACAGGTAATGGCTATTTGGACTCGATGGCGGGTATCATTTTCTTTATGTTGATTGGACGCTATTTTCAAGATCGCACGCAAGCCAATCTGCAATTTGACCGAGATTTTAAATCATTTTTTCCAATATCTATTCGTGTAAGAAAAGAAGAAGGTATCACGTCTATTCCTTTATCCAAAATGGAAAAAGGCGACCGAATTATCATTCGGTCGCAAGAGCTCATTCCCGCCGACGCTATTCTTATGAGCGGTAGTGCGCGCATCGACTATAGTTTTGTGACGGGTGAATCCAAGCCTGAACACGTGGAAGTTGGCTCGCTGATATACGCTGGCGGTCGTCAGACAGCAGGACAGTTGGAACTCGAAGTGGTAAAAGAAGTCGAACAAAGTTATCTTACGAAATTGTGGAATCGCGAAAACCAGAAGAGCTATGCCGGCGACATGGACAATATGGTACACCGCATCGCGCGTCATTTCACACTGTTTTTGCTTTTGCTTTCCTTTGGTAGTTTCTTTTATTGGTTGCCGACAGATATGGGACGAGGTGTACATGCACTTACGACCATCTTGATTGTTGCCTGTCCTTGTTCACTTCTTCTCAGCGCTACGTTTACTCATGCTGCTATCATTAGTGTTTTGGGTAAAAATGGGGTATTTCTAAAGAATGCTGGTTTGCTCGAAAAGATTGCCAACATTCGCCATATCGTTTGGGATAAAACGGGGACTATTACCTCTTCCAAAAACACCAACGTTCATTTTGAAGGAATTAGTTTAACTGAAAAAGAAAAACAGAACGTTCATTCGGTTTGCAGTCAATCCAATCACCCGCTGAGTCAGTCTATTTCACAATATTTTTCTGTAAAGAATATTGGAATTTCTCACGTCATCGCTGACTACCAAGAATTGCCTGGACAAGGTATTAGTGCTCGTTTGGAAGGTGATTTAATAGAGATTGGCAATGCCCAATGGTTGGGCGTAGGAGATATAATCGCCGATAAAGACACACGTGTATATGTGAAGATCAATGATGAAATAAAAGGATATTTCTCATTTGGAACAGGCTTTAGAGTTGGATTGAAAGCAACACTAGAAAAATTAAAAACGAAAGGTTATCGCTTCAGTGTATTAAGTGGAGACAAATCAGCCAAGGCACAAGATTTGCGCGCATACTTTGGAGAAGACACACCGATGCACTTTGGTTGTAGTCCGCATGAAAAGCAAGATTACATTGAAAAATTGCGCCAGAACGGTGAAGAAGTAATGATGATAGGCGACGGTCTGAACGACGCGGGAGCCTTGATGCAGAGCAACATTGGATGGGCTGTATCCGAAGACATCAACAACTTCACTCCCGCTAGTGATGTGATAATGGAAAGTAAGTCATTTGAAAAAATGGCATCCTTGATTGACTATATCGGCTATGCGAAAAAAATCGTCATCGCCAGTTTTATACTCTCACTTATGTACAATGTTGTAGGATTATCGATTGCAGTTCAAGGGCAAATGTCACCTTTTATTGCGGCGATACTCATGCCTGCGAGTTCTATCTCTATCATTTTATTTACAACAAGTAGTGCGCGCATTGTGGCGCGCATCAAGGCTTTGCGTACATCATCTATCTAACTGACATAAGTCAGCCCCCTCTCTAACTGCAATCAGTTTCCATGGTTGTAGTGAAAAATACATTTGACGCAAACAAAAAAAGATGAGTGCCATCTATATATTAATCGGAATCAGTATCCCTGTGGCAGCGGGCTTTTTAATAGCCTTTCTCTATGCCGCAAAGAATGGGCAGTTTGATGATGATTATACTCCATCTATTCGCATGTTGATGGATGATCCCAAACCCGAAACTAAATCAGATAATACTACAACCAATCAAAAAGTATGAACACAAACATTGAACGCTTCGAGTATGACAACAAGATTGTCAAGCAGTTTGCCTGGGCAGCTGCCTTTTGGGGAATCGTTGGGATGCTGGTGGGATTGATTGTTGCGCTGCAACTTGTCTTTCCCTCGCTAAACTTCAATCTCAGTTTTACCACTTTTGGTCGCTTAAGACCGATTCACACCAATGCGGTGATATTCGCATTTGTGGGTAATGGTATTTTTATGGGAGTCTATTACTCCTTGCAGCGCTTGATGAAAGCGCGCATGTTTAGTGATCTGCTTTCTAAGATTCACTTCTGGGGATGGCAGCTCATTATCGTATTCGCCGCGGTGACCCTCGCATTGGGGATGACCACGGGTAAGGAATACGCAGAGCTCGAATGGCCCATCGACATCATGATTACGTTGGTGTGGGTGATTTTTGGAATCAATATGTTTGGTACTATTATCAAACGTCGCGAGCGTCACCTGTATGTAGCAGTGTGGTTTTATATCGCTACATGGGTAACCGTGGCGATGCTTCACATTGTGAATAGTTTTGAATTGCCTGTTACATTATTCAAATCATATTCATGGTACGCTGGCGTGCAAGACGCACTTGTGCAGTGGTGGTATGGTCACAACGCCGTGGCATTCTTCCTCACCACGCCTTATCTCGGCATCATGTATTACTTCATTCCCAAAGCGGCTAATAGACCAGTGTATTCATACCGTCTGTCTATCATTCACTTTTGGGCTTTGATATTCATTTATATCTGGGCTGGTCCTCACCACTTGCTTTATACCTCATTGCCAGACTGGGCGCAATCATTGGGAACAGTATTCTCTGTAATGCTCATCGCACCATCTTGGGGAGGTATGATCAATGGTCTTTTGACACTCAGAGGTGCTTGGGATAAAGTAAGAGACGACGTTGTTTTGAAATTTATGGTAGTAGCCGTAACAGCATACGGTATGGCCACTTTCGAAGGTCCAATGCTATCATTGAAAAATGTAAATGCCATCTCTCACTTCACCGACTGGACCATCGCGCACGTGCACGTAGGTGCTCTTGGATGGAATGGATTCCTCACTTTCGGTGTGTTGTACTGGTTGATACCACGCATGTTCCAAACGAACCTTGCTTCTAAAAAGCTTGCCAACTGGCACTTCTGGATAGGCACGTTGGGTATCGTTCTTTATGCTGTACCAATGTATTGGGCTGGATGGGTTCAAAGCACTATGTGGAAAGAATTCACACCAGAAGGACAATTGAAATATCAATTCCTTGATACTGTAACTCACCTTCGTCCATTCTACGCATTGCGCGCGCTTGGTGGATTGCTATTCTTCGCAGGAGCTGTAATGATGATAGTGAATTTATGGAAAACTGCGAAAGCTGGATCTTTCTTAGCGAATGAAGCAGCCGAAGCACCAGCATTGGCGAAGAAAGTAGAGATTCATGGCAAAGAGCACTGGCACCGTTGGATTGAGCGCAAGCCTGTTCAAATGTTAGTGATTTCACTCGTGGCAGTAGCTATTGGTGGTATCATTGAGATGATTCCTACATTCCTAATCAAAGAGAATATTCCGACCATTGCGAGTGTAAAACCTTATACACCGCTTGAATTAGAGGGACGCGATATCTACATCAGAGAAGGTTGTTATACCTGTCACTCTCAAATGATTCGTCCATTCAGAAGTGAAACAGAGCGCTATGGGGATTATTCTAAAGCGGGAGAATTTGTGTATGATCACCCATTCCAGTGGGGTTCTAAGCGCACCGGACCAGACTTGGCGCGTGAAGGTGCAGGCAGAAACAAAAAGATGGATAGCTGGCACTACAATCACATGGCCGATCCAACATCTATGTCGCCTGGTTCTATCATGCCACGTTATCCTTGGTTGTTCAACTCAGACATCGATACAGATGTAACGGGTAAAAAGCTGGCTGCGATGCAAACTTTGGGTGTGCCATACACCGATGAAGACATTGCAAATGCGAAAGTGGATCTTGAAAAACAAGCGAACGTGATTTACGAAAGTTTGAAACAAGATGAAGCCAGCTTGCTCGTGGGAGAAGAAGGCCTTCAACCAAATCACGAAATCATAGCATTGATTGCGTATTTGCAGCGCCTGGGCCGTGACCTCGAGATTGAAAATACTCCTAATTCTTTAACACAGAAATAGCATGAAATTCATCAATTATCTCGAAAGCATCAGCGGAATAAGTGTATTCCCAATGATTGGTCTCATCCTATTTGTAAGCGTGTTTGTGATTGCTGTGATCAGCGTATTCGGCACGCGCAAAGAGGTGATCAACGAACAAAGCAGATTGCCATTAGAAGAATCAAAATAGAACCACAAACATTATGAAAAACATATTCAAATATTTTCTCCTGGTGCCTATGGTATTAGCTGGGATGAGTGCTCTGGCTCAGAGCGCTCCAGCAGTAGAAGAAGCTGCTGCGCAAGTGGAGCGGTATTCACCTTATAAAGATCCCGTGTTCTATGCTCTTGTAGCAGTAGCGGTGATTCTCCTTGCCTTCATCATGCAATTACAAAAAGTGTTTGCTGGTGTAGCTCGAAATGTCGCAGTTGGTAAAAAAGGAATTTTTCCCGTTATCATTTTAATCCTTGGATTGACTCAACTTCCAAATGGAGCAATGGCCGCAGAGCGTCAGGCCGAGTTTCTACACGAAGGCTTTGGTAGCAATGCATTCAATGCTCTGATCTTCTTGATCATCGTTGAGATGGCAGTGGTTGTGTACTATGTTCGTATGATCCAACTTTTAGTTGCCAAACAAGAAGCAGAACTTCCCGTGGCCGCTGCGGCTCCAGTATTGCGCCCTTCATTCTGGGAACGTTTCAACAAATCTGTGGCAGTAGAAAAGGAAGCAGCGATTATGACCGACCACGACTACGATGGTATTAGAGAACTAGACAATTCATTGCCGCCGTGGTGGAAGTATGGTTTTTATGTAACTATTGTATGGGCTGCAGTTTACTTGGTACATTATCACGTTAGTAAAACAGGACCACTTCAAATAGCTGAATACAACAATCAACTGGAAGAAGCACGCATTGAAATGGAAGAATACCGCAAACGTGCATCCAACCTCGTAGATGAAACCAACGTAGTTGCACTGACCGATGCTGCCGCGTTAGCAAAAGGTAAAGAAGTATTCACCTCTATGTGTGCCACATGTCACGGCCCATCTGGCGAAGGTAAAGTAGGTCCCAATCTAACAGACCAATATTGGAAGCACGGTGGCGATATCAAGGATGTCTTCAAAACCATCAAACTCGGTGTGAGCGGAACGGGTATGAAATCCTGGAAAGCAGACATGAGTCCGAGCGTAATGGCACAAGTGGCGTCATACATTCTCACTTTACAAGGAACCAATCCCGCGGGTGCCAAGGCTCCTGAGGGAAACCTATACACACCAGCCAATGAAGAAGCGCCAGCTACAGGCGATCAAACAGAAGTTAAGAAAGACAGTGTGACTGTAGCAGAAGTTAGATTTAATCATTAAGAGATACTCAACATGGAAGTGCGAGAAGGACAAGAATCGTTTCGTGACACCGTCACCCACATCGATCAAGAAGGTAAACGTGTATTTTTTTATCCTAAGAAACCGAAGGGTAAATTGTACAACATGCGAACGATTGTGAGTTTTGCTTTCCTGGCGATTCTTGTCATTCTTCCTTTCATCAAAATCAATGGAGCACCGCTCTTTCTATTCAA